>JALGZP010000195.1 GCA_025774845.1 bacterium | reverse complement strand
CGCAAATTTCGAGCTCTGACCCCCTCAAACGCAATTTTTGAGCTCTGACCCCCCAGCTATTGCAGGTGGAGGATCTTGGTCGTGAGGATGGATCCGGAAGTTTCCAGCCGGAGGAAGTAGATACCGGGGGCCGCATGGCTTCCGGTGCCGGAGTCACCTTGCCAGGTTGCCGTGTGCAAACCGGCCTCGAATTCGGAGTCGGCCAGAGTGCTCACGAGTCTCCCTTCGACTGAGTAGACCCCGAGTCTTACATCCGCCCGTCTGGGAATAAAGAAGGATATTCTTGCCGTCTGACTGAATGGGTTCGGGCTGATTGAGACTATCTGGGCTTTGAGACCGAACCCTGACATGGATTCCTGGGTTTCGATATACCGGTCCGTCCCTGCGACCAGCACCACATCTTTGCTTCCCTCAAGCATGAAGCGGTGCGGGAGGGAGGACGAGGTCAGCCGGATGCCCGTGTCGACATCATATACAGCTACTGTCCAGTTGTCAGGTAACTCAATGACGGGATCCGCATCAAGGGAGACCGCAGTCGGCTTCGATGCCTCTACCTTGAGGTCCCAGGTGGCGCCGTCAGCGTTCGCAGCCCTGATATCGCACATGTATGTGCCGGCGTGTCTTCCCCATGAATCCCTCTTGAAGACCGCTCTGACATAGTCACCCATCACAGGCGGCTCGCGGTGATCCAGTGCGTCCCACCCGTCCCTGGCCAGCCGGCTCGTGCCGGCAAAACTCGTCCTCTGTCTGGACTCATCCCATCTGACCGTTACCCCGATGAGTGCGGTCATCTGGTCTGCGTTATACGGCGAGGCCGCAAGCATCGAGGTGGAGATCTCAGGGTGGAAGCGCAACTGTACATCCTGGGTGCTCGAGTTATGGAGCCAGTAACCCTCCCACGGCTCTAGCTCGGGTTCAAAACCATGATAGGATCCATCGTAGGAAATCAGGTTGTCCTCAACGAAAATCGTGTCCGACCCCACGACATGCTCATCACCGACCGTGTAAATCCCACCGTCGAAGAGGATTTCGGCAGACGGCCAGTCGGTTGTGAAGGCGAAGGGGGTGCCTATCTGGTTCCAACCCTTTTCAAGATCAATGGCGAGCGGTCTGGTTATGTCGATGGATACGCCGCCGGCATCAAAGTTGGTGGCGCTGCTCGATATCAGCCAGAAACCTCTTCCGGGACTGAAGTCGTCTATCGATGGGTATTCGTCATAGCAGTATTCACCGCAGTCGCCGCCTGAGGCATTCCACCGGCCGAGTCTCCAGGTCTTCTTATCGTATGATCCCAGGTCATCGACCAGGATGCTGTCGGGATCGCCGCTGGTGGAGCCCGGAAGAGATATCATCCTGTACCCTCCGGCCGGGAGCGCGGTCGTCGATACGAGATCGTCATACCATACTCTCAGACTGATAACACTGTCCGGGGCCGTGGGTGGGTACTCCGAGAGATTTCCGGCGCCGTCACTGGCCTGGACGAAGTAAACAAGTCCCCATTCCCCTACCGATGATGCAGGGATGGTCCCGCGGTAGATGTCGCCTCCCACCGGCTCCATCTGTCTACTCCTGAACGTTGAAAGCCCGCCCTCGTGGTAAAAGAGTGTAACGGTATCCACACCGGTCTTGCTGTCGCTTACTGAGACCTCGATCTCCACGGGCGTGTGCTCTTTGACCAGAACCATCGGCGCGTGTGAGAGCAAGGGACCGGTGACGTCCGAGGCTCCAGAAATCGTGTAAACAAGCCCTGAGGCCAGAGCGTAGTTCGATCCAACCGAGACACCCACAGGTGCTCCCTGTCCCGTTGTGAATGAAATCTCGTACCGGCCGTCGGAACTGGTTCCGCCGCCTTCAGCGAAGGCATCACTCTACCGCCAGGACCGGTACTGAACTCAGCCGCCCACGCATCATCCTATCTTTCCTCACGCCTCTCACGCGTACTCTGGCGCAACGCGCTTCCGAAACTCGCCGAATCATATGGGAAATAGATGGCTGTAAGAGAAGCTTTCTCAAGGATGTTGCGAGCCCCTACGTCCACTACCAGGGTTATTCTTGTCAGGAAGTAGACTGTCCGGATTCCTGCCGACACGGGCACCACCGTTGACCCCGCGATTGAGTTGGATGGCACGTCATCTCCGAACCAAAACGTTGTGTCCAGCACGCTGCTTGTAACGGAGTAGTCTAGTGCGCTCGGTGTGTCGACGGACACTCCATACTCGGCGAAATACCGTTTGGGAACATCCAC
>JALGZP010000003.1 GCA_025774845.1 bacterium | reverse complement strand
GTGTTAAGACGGTAAACATCAGCCAGTTGCCTCTTCTCACGATGGTTTTGCTTCATGGAACGGGTGTGGCAATTGTCGCTAGCTGGCTAACGGGAGTGGTCGCGACGTTTTCGTCGCGCACCGGGAAAACCCGTGTGGACATACTTCGAGCCCTTGTAAACTCAGCAAAGCACGCGCTTTGCGTTCTCGTAGCTGGCTGGATACTATGGGGACAAGATCTGCACGTGGGTGGAATATCTTTGGGGATCAGTGGGGATGTCTTCCTCAGGCTCCTTGGTGCCCATGCCGCTTACTTTTCAACTAGTGCTGCCATAGTGTCGTTGGCTCTGTGGTTGCGTGACGGCCGGAATCCACTGGAAATATGGCGGGGGGGGGCGCTGGTGTCCTGGAGTACGCCTCTAGGGGCATATCTTCTTGCCCTGTTCTTCCTTGAGGGCGGATTTCTGCTCATTGGTATACTGGTCGGGATCGGTTTGATCGGCATTCTGACCGTGCGCGATCACGTGCGCATCAAATCCTCAGTAGTCCACCTTGTGGATGCCTTGCGTCTCGCCCGGGACGGCAACATGCCTCACCTCAAGGGTGAAACACGGCGCGTGGTAGAGCTTGCCGTTGCCCTTGCACATAAGATGAGACTACCCTACCGGAATCTCGAACTGCTTGAGCAGGCCGCCATGCTCCACAATGTAGGTTATATAGCTGTAGACAGGGATACGGTTCTTAAGCGTTCCATGCTCAATGACAACGAGATGAACGAGATAAGGGAGCATCCCGAAAGCGGTATGCGGATCCTGCGGGAAGTTGTGGGAATGGGTCCCGTCGCGGGCATCGTACGTTGCCATCATGAGAGCCCCGATGGGACCGGTTATCCCCGCGGGGTCAAGGGTGATGACATCCCCCTTGAGGCTGCCATCATCAAAGTTGCCGAGGCATACGTCGCGCTAACGAGCGAGCGCCCTCATCGCACACAGGTATTTGCGAAGAACGAGGCCCTGGATGAGATGCAACGGTTGTCTACTTCCTTTTCGACATGATGGGACGGGACGATCTTGCCGCAAAGGCGGCAAAAGGCTTCGGGCCGCCATCCAGGCGGCATATCAAACAACGCTTATATAAAGACAAGGCCAGGCACCTCCTAGTTCTACCCCGCGATCGTAAGCATCGGCGGTCGATGGTGGTCGGATCGTGCATGATAGCCATGGCCTCAGTCATACTGCTTGTCTTCACCAGGCTGGGTATATCCGGATCTCTCGGATTCGTATCCAGCTGGATCACATGCAGCCCCGCGGGGAGCCTGTTCTTCATGCTCTTGCTCGGACTAGCAGCGCTTAAACCTGTCAGGCTCCCGTGGGGCGCATATGTTTCGTCATCCTCTGCCATCGTGCTCGTGATGTCGCTTGCCGGCGGCCCTCTCTATGCGGTCATGTTCGGTTTTGCCGCCATAGGCTGGGCAATGCTGCTCGATCCGAAGCGGGCCCTGTCTTCGTCCGTAGGAATGATCAATGGAGCTGCCAACGGTAGCAATGGCCATCATTCCCGTGAAAGAACAGACACCGAGTATGTTGTCAACGGGGGCAAGGGCAATGGTGGTATAACCAGTGTCATCAAGAGCAAGGCCCTGGGGGTCCGGCTTTCCACCGCCTCGGCCTATGGATTTGTGCTTATGCTGGCAGGTTGTGCAGCCTGGTTGGCGTATCGCCTCGGGAACCATGCCTCCGGCACACTCGGTCTTGAGGCCACTGCGGCCCAGTTGGTCCCGTTTATCCTCGCAACGGGGGTCTTCTATGCGATGGAGACCGTGATCCAATCGGCGCTTCTATCGCGTGATGGGATCTCTCCTTCACGCCTCTGGCAGCGAAACTATCTCAAAGTCTTCCCGGAACCTCTTACATATGCCGTGTGCGGGTATGCCATAGTCATGGGTAACAACCTCCTGGGGCTGTGGTCGGCGTTGCCGCTCTTCCTTTTCCCTACGCTCTGGCGGCACCTTGCGCTACTGAGACGACAGCAACTCCTCAAGGCTCAGGATAGCCTCATAAGAGCGATCGCCAAGGCCGTAGATGAGAAGGATCGCTATACGGGTGGTCATTCAGCCAGTGTGGTCGAGATCGGGGTTGCGATTGCCCGGGAGATGGGCAAGGGCGAGCCCTTCGTCGAGAAAATCGAGGAGGCCGCGATTCGTCACGATCTCGGCAAGGTCTCATGGCCGAACCAGGTGCTTCGAAAACCGGCACGGCTGGATGAATACGAAGAAGAGGAATACAAGCGTACCCACCCCGACGTAAGTGCCGAGATCGCTGCGTGTGCAGGCTCGTCAAGCCAGGTAGCCGGGATGATTCGGTATCATCACGAGCGATATGATGGGCTTGGTTATCCGCACGGTCTGAGTGGTGACGACATTCCGATCGGTGCCCGCATCCTTTGTGTGGCTGACTCCTTTGATGCCATGATTCATGACAGGTGGTACAAGCGCAAGCGGACCATGGCAGGAGCCGTCGAGGAAATCGAACGTTGTTCAGACACCCAGTTCGATCCGAGAGTTGTTGACGCGTTCTTGCGTATCGTCGACAAGATGGATCTCGAGAGCATAATCCACGCAGTCGAAGTCGAGGTCGGTGAAATCAGGGAAGAAGTCGGCGCGGCACACTAATTGCAGTACCATCCCCCACGGTAGAACTGTGAGACGGACATAGGGAACGTGAAGTGTTGGGAGGTGGTTGTGATGATGCGAATCACGGTCCTGCTTGTATGCTGCCTGGTCGTTGCGATTCCTCTGCCGGTGCTTGCCGGCAATCCGGTCAGCCCTCTCTTTCATGCAAGACTGGATGAGACATTAGCCGACTGGGAGAGTGGTGCTGTGCCCCACGGTCCCGGGGAAGAGGATCCAAACTGGTGGCCGTGCAGTCTCAATCCTTTCAGCTACTGCCTGGGGAGTCTCTGTGCAGAGAGCTACTGCATCGGAAGTCTATGTCTCGGGAGCGGTTGCGTTGGCAGTGGATGTGTGGGCAGTACGTGCGTCGGCAGCGCCTGCGCATCGAGTCTATGCGCCGGCAGTGCCTGTGTTGCGAGTATCTGCGCGGGCTCAGCGTGCTACGGAGTTACACTCTGTGAGAGGGTCTGCGGTGGCGACCAGCCGACAAACCCGAGTGACCCCGGACCCGGTGGTTTGAGCTACTCACTCTATTTCTGTCCGGAGATGTAGTGCGTTCTATACGTACGAGGTGGACGGCATGAATCCAAATTCGTTGTGGATCATGATCGGGATAAGTACAGGTGTAACGGGCGGCATTCTGGGATCCTTTATCGCCTGGAGGTGGTCAAGGGGAGAGCGTGCGAAAGCCGTTAACACCACAACCGCCGCACTCACTCTGCTACTGGCCATGGCGGCAAGCCTTGTGGTCTTTAAGGTAAAGACCGGGTGGGAGTACCGGGTATGGTTGCTTCCGGCGCCGGCTTCTCTCATCTACTGGTTCGTGAGCCAGGTCCGGATGATCCGCGCCCGGCAACGCGGGGGGCATTGCGATTTTGGGGATGAGGTGTAAGAAGCGTGACACCGGTGTCAAGAAACCTTGCGGATTGGACCAAGAGCTTCCTCGCGGTTCTAGCTGTAATGCTGGCATCGGGGTCCATTCTTATCCTTTCCGGCTGGTGCGGGCTGCTCCTGGGCTTTGTTGCGTGTTTGATAATCGTGATAGGGTTGCCACATTCCGGAAGCAGGAAGTGGTACGTCAGACCGGTCGCTACAGCCTCACTTGCAGCGCTTGCCCACGTGGTCTTCAGGTTTGACTCGAGCACGTATCGCCTGCTGGGGCTTTCCTGGCTGTTTGCCCTGATCCAACTAGTGGAGTGCCGCCGGGCGGCAGGGGACAATTCGGACCCGGGAACGCCCTGGCTTTCTTTTCATCTGACCACTCTGGCCTTCGCGGGTCTTCTAATCTGGTATGAGCAGAGCCCCCGGCTCTGGTACATAGCCCGGAGCGCCGGTAATTTCACCGATTTCTCGGGTACATCTATAGGCATGTGGGCCTCAGGTCTTCCGGTCTATGTTTTGGGGGGTCTCATCGTGATCCTGGCATCGTTCACGGGGACCCACCGTCACCGTGTCATAACGGGCTTTCTTATTCTTTGCACAGGTTACCCGGTCGGGAAGGTAGTACTGTCAATGCTGGAAACCATCAGGGCACACCATGTTTCGATTCATCAGCTGGCTTCGGTTGCCTTTGTCTCGGCCGTGATCTCGAGGACTGAACTTGGGAGCGCCACGAGCCCGGAGCGGCGGTGGGTGCTGAAACACCTGTGGGTTACCGGAGCGTCGACAGTCGCGATCCTCGCGTTCGGCTTGCAATCAGCCGATATCCCAGCCAGCCCGACCGGGGTGCACCCGTCGAGACCGTCTTTCGCTCTCTACTCACGCGGCATGCTTGACTGGAACTTGCCGGATACTGAGAGATTGGGACTTGCGAGCTCGGGCATGTTCGGGCTCTTCAGGACATCACTTGAGCGCCGCGCAAGGGCAAGCGGTGGTGAGGTAATCCTGATTGACTCGCTTGGTGGTCATGATCTCAACGGGATCGGTTTGATCACGTTCATTAATCCGACAACCAACCTGACGGACGGGGAAGTATCCACACTTGAAGACTTCGTCACCTCCGGTGGAGGTCTTCTTGTTCTTGGGGATCACACCGATATCGGCGGTTCAAGGGATCCCCTGAATACACTGCTCTCATTTACAGGGATTCGGTTCAACTTCGACTCGGCGATCCCGCTTCGCAACCGCTGGCACGGGTGTCTCGAGATAAGGGAGCACGATACTACGCACGGCGTCCACAATGAGATCATGCTCCAGAGCGCGGTCGGCGCATCGCTTGAAATCGAAGAACCTGCATTCCCGCTTGTGGTGGGGCGGTACGGTTTCTCCGACACCGGCGATTACTCGAATGCGGGTATGGGTGCTCATATGGGTAATGGCCGGCAGGAAGCGGGAGAGCGAGCCGGTGATCTGGTGCTTGTTGCCGGCCAGCACATAGGCAGAGGTCGAGTTGTCACGTTCGGGGACACCTCGCCGTTTCAGAATGTCGCCATGTTCCTGTCACACAACCTGGTCGGAGAAACAATCACGTGGCTTACAGGCGGTGGACGGCAGATCACCTCAGGCTCCACCGCGGCTCCCACGATGGGGGTCGACCATGATAAGGCGGTGATCGATTTTTCACTCAGGCCCGATGCACGGCTCGAGCTCTTTGCGCCAACCTCACTGGGCGGGCTGGCAAACTGCCTGGCACGGGCCGGGGTTTCGGCGGTTCCTACTCTCAAAAGCAGTGAGTGGTCTCGCAGTGCAGCCTACTTTTTTATGGTGAACCCTACCCGGGATCCGGCACCCCGGGAGAGGACATGGCTGCTCGACTATGCAGAAGGCGGTGGGAATCTCGTTATCTGTCAGGGGTATCGATCGCCCGGGCCTTGCTCCGGCCTGTCATCGGATCTCGGCTACTCGATAGAACCTGTCCCGCTGGGTGGTGGTGACGCAGGTTCACGCGTAAGGCACAAAGATGCCTGGTGGGTGTCATATGCCGGTGAGGCCGATACCTCGATACTTGCGACGGCTTTCGGTTATCCGACGATTGTGATGATGGAACTGGGTGACGGTACGGTCACAGCCGTAGGCGACGGAAGACTGCTTCTGGATGAGAACCTTGAAACCGAGTTTAAGGGCACTTCGGAGAACATCCGGTTTGTTCTCGATCTCATCGGAAGCTTAAGGGACAGGCAGGGGCATGAGATCGCTTCGGGGTATTAGGATCTCACTTTTCATCGTCCTGGTGGGACTGGCCTGGCGAGTGGGTGAACACCTTGTAACTCCTCCGATGATCGAGCTCGCCGCCGTCCTCGTCATCTGCGGGACGGTCCTCTTCATAACCGCCGTAGGACACCTCCGTCGATCTCTACCCGTTGCAGTCGTTGTCATTGGTGCATGCGGAGCATCTACCCTCGCACTCAGGCAATTTGCCTGGCGTCTTCACGGGATACCGGTTTGGGAGACTCTGGGATCGGTCGTGGGCAAGCTCGTTCCGGGGGCAGGTTCATCAGGAGGACTTCTTACCTTCTGGAGTGGCAGGGGGCTTGAAACGGTGAGACTCACGTTCGAGGGGCTCGGGCTTTATGAGGCCTGGTTCATAGTGGTTGCACTCATTGCCATGGCGGTGCTTTCACGATCCTCCAGCGGTGCCCGTTGGTTACCTGCAAACCTGGGAGTCATCCTGCTCTATTCGGTCATCCGTCTTGTCGCTCTTATTGCAGTCGCCATAGAGTGGGACAGGCCGAATCTTCTCTGGAATCCAGCAGCTGTGGTTGTGTCGTGGCTCCCACTTGCTTTCGTGTTGCGCAATCCAGGCCGTCTCGAAATCCCGCGGTTGCTTCCTGGTGGAGCGGGGCAGGTAATGATACGTGCACTGGCCGCCACACTTGCCGGAATCGCGCTCGCCGGTGTGTTCGGTTACGTCGATCCTGGAAATGCAAAGCAAGGCCGGGTGGTGGTGGATGAAACCCACTCGAACTGGGAATGGACCGAGACACCGTTTGATACGACGTCACTCGGGATTAGAGCTGAGTACAACTACTACTGCCTGCTGGATTATCTTTCTCATCACTACAAGGTCGAGATCAATACGGGCAAGATCTCACAGTCGTTGCTCGACAGCGTAGATGTGCTCGTCATCAAGACACCGACAGAGCCCTTTGCAGATAGAGAGGTGGAATCCATAACGGAATTCGTTCGGTCAGGCGGCGGTCTCCTCCTTATCGGAGATCACACAAATCTCTTCGGTATGACAGATTTCTTAAATCCGATAGCACATCGGTTCGGGATGGAGTTTCGCTATGACGACAGCTTCGAACTTGCCACGACCGGCTTCTCGACATTCAAACGGCCACGTGCGGTCTATCATCCATCACTCCGCGGGCTGGACGAGTTTGGGTTTCTTACGTCCTGTACAGTCGTGGGGGATCTCCGCACCCAACCCGTGATGATAGGCTGTGGACTTGGTAGCGAGGAGGTCGATTACGGACATCCCAATTTCTTCGGCAACATAGCTTATGATCTACGTGACCGGTTCGGTCTTTTCCTTCAGGCGTGTTCAAAACGCTTCGGGCATGGCCGGGTGCTCCTCTTTACGGACAGCACGTGCTTTTCCAACTTCTGCGTTTTCGCACCGGGGAGACGCGAGCTGATCTCAGGTTTCATGGACTACCTCAACCGCGATGGCTCGAAATATCCCTGGGTGCGTGCCATCACCCTCGTAGCATTCGGGATCCTTTCCGCACTGTCACTTCTGAGTTTGAAAGGAGGACCGGGTGGCTTCGGCCTGTTTTGCATGGGAGTGTGTGCGGGTCTCGTGGTTGGAACCGTCACCATAGGTCATCTTAACACAAGGCTTCACGGACCGCTTCCGGAGGTTGCAGCCACACCCGCGCTCATTTTCGATGCCAAGCACACCGACGCGACTTTCTTTAACTACCTTGGTCTCGCCAGACAGCGGGGTTGCCGGGGTTTCGAAGAGTTCTACCTTTGTGCTCAGAGGATCGGCATGTATCCGGCGACGGGTGACGCGGTTGATATAGAGGGTGCCGATCCACACGGCGCCGTCTTCATAGAGCCCTGCGTTGAGTTCAGCATGGAGGAGCTCGATTGCCTCACTACATATGTAAGACGCGGCGGAAGGCTTCTTATTCTCGATAGCGTGTTGAATGGACGATCGACAGCAAATGAGATACTCGGGCAGTTCGGCATGATGCTATCTGTCGACACCGACCTGAGTGATGAGTCTGGGCCCGGTGTCTCCGCCAGGCTCCGGATCCATGGAGGGCAGGCCATCAGAGAAGACAACCACGGAAACACGGTTGTCGCGGCCATGAATGTGGAGGCCGGGATTGTGGCCGTTGCCGTCGATTCGTTTCGTTACTCTGAGTATGCACTCGGACCCGTTCTCCAGAAAGGGAAACCATCCGCCCTGACGCGCAAGCTCTATGACGACGCCTGCAATCTCCTCAGTCAGGTGTTTCTCGAGGATCTATAGGATCGGGTCTTCGTGTGCGACAATCCACCGAGCTATTTTCCGGTTCCGGCACCGACTTTTCTTGCTATTGATGCGGCAGTACTGCAAAATAAGCGCTAGCGCGTGTTCAGGCTTGTGGATGTACTGCGGGATCCACACATTTCAGCCGGAGCCTACAGATGAGTGTACGGATCGGTACGGGCCGAGCGTTGCTTGCTATCGTTGTCCTTGCGGCGATTGTGTATGTGCTCACATTTGCGCGAAGCACTTCTCACGATTCCCTGTGTTACTTCAGGGGAGTCGAGATGGGTTCCCAGGAGGATCTCAGTCATCCCCATCACCTGATCTACCTGCCCATGCAGAAGGCCTGGTTTAGCCTGTGGCACATCATCGGTTACGACGGGCGCGTGGTCTTACCCATGAAGGTTCTCAACCTCATAGCCACGTGTATCGCAGTCCTTGCTTTCGGGATGATGCTCCGCTTCTTTATCAGAGGTCTGATCCTCTTCTCGGCAGTCGTGTCGGGTTTTGCCTTTGCGTATGTCACGTGGCACTTCGCATCGCAGGGTGAACCGGTACCCTTCTTTCTGCTCTTCTCTGTACTGAGCCTCTATCTGATGGTACGCCTGCTGGTGGGTGGGGGCCCGGGCTGGGGCACGGCAATCGTTCTCGGTCTGGTCAACACGGCAGGTGTTCTCTTGCATCAAGAGCTTGTGCTCATGCTGCCGTTCTCCGCTTGTGTGCTGTGGTTGAGATCCGGCGGCGAGATCCGCGGCCGCATGCTCGCCCTCTATCTAGTGATCACAGTGCTCGGTGTGGGCATACCGTATATTGCTATCGGGAGTTGTCTTGCCGGAGCCACTTCGGTCAGTGAACTTGTGAAATGGACATCAGGTTATCTCAGACTGTTCGAAGGAACGGGCTGCGGGCGCTGGAGTAACCTCAACGTCACTAACATTGCGACAGGGGTAACAAGGGCGTTCCTCGGAGGGGATGCACTCAAAGCCTATCTGCTTGGTGGTGCAGCAAGGGGCTACCGGTTCTACGTCGCGCTAGTCCCGCCGGTCGGGGTGATGCTGTTCATCGGAATCGGCATGGTTACCCTTCTTGCAAGGCTGCGACTGGTGCTTGTCCGGACCAAGTCCCACATCGTTCTCTTTGTGGCTGTTGCTGTCGTGTTCGGTGTGGCAGTCGCATGGTGGAGTCCGCAAAACAGGGCCTTCTGGTCCCCTGTTGTTCCATGCATCCTCCTGCTTGCAGGGATGGGTTATGCAAGTATTCCGAGCCAAAGGTCCCTCGTTGTGGCAAGGAACACCCTGTGTGTCGTCTTTACCGTCCTCCTCATCTGGGGTAATCTCACCGGTGGGATTCTCGCAAAACATACCCACCAGGATGAGGAAGAGAAAATTCTTGTCGAACTCGAGGAGCGAGTGAGGCCATCCGATGTGGTGATCCTCGCTTGCGGCAGGCACATCTGTCTGGTCGACTATTACGCTCCACATATCCATACCCTCGAGGTGCTGACTGGTCCTAGGGGTGAGAGTCCCGTTTTCAGGGATTTGAGAGAAGAAGCGGTCTATGAAGCCGGGGCCACGCTTATCAAGGGTCACCGCGTCTTCATGTCTTCAGAGGTTCTGGGTCCGGGCGAAGGACCCGGGGCTTTCCTCAGTTTGCCAGCCGGGATGGAGATCAATGCCCGGCCGGCGTTCAATTACGTCGACTCCTTCAGCGGCGTTATCCAGTATCAGATACTTGAGATCAATCTGCACTCCTCACCTCCTGTCTTCTAAATGTTTCTTCCAGAGAACTCACCCCGGCGACTGGGTCGACTCAGAGCCTTGACGGCTGGTCAATCTCTGGGTAACCTAGAGATAGGAAGCAACGACAGCAATTACGATGAGTGTGAGGACTGTTGTTCATAATCGATGAGCTCAAGCCCGCTTGTCTTTTGTCAGGGGGTGATCGAAATGACACGGGCAATCCTTGTATTGATCTGCCTTACCCTGCTCACATCGACCGGCCTGCTTCTCGCCGGCAATGAGAATGCCAAGGTTGCGGTCCATCTCATGCCGTATGACTGCGACAGAAGATGCAACCGCAAGTTCCCTGCGATCAACACGTGTGAAGAGATCCTGACAACCTACACCGGCGGTGTTGACATCGATTTCTTTCCGGTGTTCTTCAATCTCGTCGACTACCAGGCCGTTGAGTACGCCGTCGAGTGGCCCGGATCGTACAGCTGCTTGTTCATCGACTGCTCCGACAATAACCTGGGCGATATCGTATGGTCCGGTGACGGAATAACCCAGGTATGGAACGAGTGTCAGCCCCACACGGTTTGCATCCCCGGCTGGGGCTGGATCACGGTTGATACTCCGGGCATGGTCTGTGTGGTGCCGCACCCGGTTACGGGAGAGATCGCCACGGCGGCCTGTGAGTATACCCGGGATCCCTATGTCCTGGATTATCCAAATGCGAGCTACTGTGCAGGCATCTTCGGCGTAAAAGGACACAATCCGTGTCTCCCGAAGGCGCACGCCACAGCCGCTACGACCTGGGGTGCGATCAAACATATGTTCAGGTAATGCTCCGGCGAGTTTTGTTGACAGCTTCATAGAGGTCTGATATACTGGTAGTAGATTGAGGCTGTTGACAACCGAATAACCGACTAATAAAATCCCTGCCGTTGCGCGCGATGTCTTCAGTGTATTCTGAGCCAACATTGCAACATAAGGGAGCTCGAATCCTCACGTGGATTGTGCGTCTGGCCCATGTCAGAAGACCTGAAGCGTGTGTGAGGGCACCCACCTGGATAAAACCGGGATCAAGAATATCCTGAGCACGCGGCTTTAGGCGGGGATTTTTTTATCCGGTCGGAAGTTCCTACACAGGCTTGTAGGTGAAGGCGGGATCGAGAGATCTCAGCTCTTCCGCCATCGAGATCACCCTTCCCTTTGACTCATTTGTACCCTGGTTTTTCCATTCCATGTAAGCGTCGAGAAACTCATTCTGCTTTTTCCTAATCTCTATTCTCTTGCCCGTAGCCTCGACCGAACGCGTGAGGTGATAGATCTCCCCATCCGAGATTCGCTTGACTATGTCGAAGTACTCTCCCCTGAGATAGGTCAGGATGGTTACGTACTTCTCGAATCCCTTGGACAGCTGTTCGAGGACATCAGTGACGGTGTCACCCACGGCCGGGAGTCTCTTGCTGTATGAGAAGGCAAAGTGATAGTAGCTCTGTGCTTTCCCCATTTGACCCTGATGGCCATGCCTGAACTCGGGTCCAACTGGGAGCAACTCCTCACCCGCCGAGTCGAAGACGCCAATTGAGAATAGCAGGAAATCCGCATTCGCCTTGTACACGGTGTACTTAAGCCTGGCATCATCTGAACCCTCAAGCCGTCTGAAGACCTCGATGTCATGCTCTGAAAGATACGGTCTCAAACGATCGACGTACGAGGGATTCGAGAATGCGGTGAGAAGATTTGCAAGATAGACATTGATCTCTTGCTCGAACTGGTTATCCCCCGATTCGAGATCGTTGTTGACCCTGGTAAGAAGCACGCAGTTTAACATAAAGAAAAACGTCGGTTCCTTGGTCTTGTCTTTCATGTCGTAATAAAAAGATTGATCTTTCATGGTTTCTTTTCCCGGTGACAGGTGGTCGGGGGCTCGCTCCATGGTTGCGGGAGCACCTTTTTGTGCGGGGCTTGTGCGAACCCCCGAATCGCCTGTCTTTCATTCTCCTTGAGGGAGTGTGTTGCGCGACCCGATCTAACACACTGCACGTATCATGCCACCGGGCCCGGCGATGTGCCCGCATGCGCACAATCGAAGAACTTGTTTATTTACATGGAGATATAGTAGATTGAATTGTGCTGGTCGGCCCGAGAACCGTGGACTGAGGGCGGTGTTCGGGAGGAATTGCGCAGAAGGGCGCGTAAAAACCCCCAGCCAGAGAGAGGAAGTAAGGAATATGAGAGTCGGCTACTTACAGTTCGGTCCTATCTTCGGGCAGAAGGAATCGAACTTCGAACGGGTTGCGAGTTTCCTGGACTCGGCCAAGGCCGACCTGATCGTACTACCCGAGCTCTTCGCAACCGGCTATATCTTCGAGTCCAGGGAAGAGCTCGTCGGGATGGCTGAGGATGAACTGGGGCCGACATTCACCTTCCTGAGAGGACTATCACTCAAGTCAGGAACCGCGATCGTTGCCGGAATCGCCGAGCGTGACGGTGATGATTGCTATAACTCGTGTTACGTGTTCGCCAACGGTGAGATCCATGCGCGGTACAGAAAGGTACATCTCTTTGACCGCGAAAAGGAGATGTTCACGCCGGGTGACAGCCTCTTCGAGGTATGTGACCTCAATGGCGTTAAGATCGGGCTCATGATCTGCTTCGATTGGATATTCCCCGAGGTGGCACGCATCCAGGCTCTCAAGGGAGCACAGGTGTTATGCCATCCGTCCAATCTCGTCCTTCCTCACTGCCCCCGCGCAATGATAGTGCGATGCATCGAAAACGGTATATTCGCTATCACGGCAAATCGTGTGGGAAGCGAAAACCGCGCCGGGACGGAACTTACTTATATCGGTACGAGTGAGGTCATAGACCCACGTGGTGAGATACTCGTGCGGTCCGGCGATAAAGACGAAGACTTAAGGATAATTGAGATCGATCCGGCACGTGCATTCGACAAGATGGTCACATCGCAAAACCATCTCATAGACGACAGGAAGCCGGCACTCTATAGCCAAATCTGCACCGAGGAAACCCCGCCCCCCGATGGGTAAGGTATTGCGTCGGGGTTATCTTATAACCATCACCTTCGCAGCCGTGTTAAAAGTACGGGAATCCATTCGAATGAAGTAGATCCCCGGTGAGACGGAGTTGCCGTTTCCATCTCGTCCGTTCCACCGGGCGGTGTATCTACCCGGCACCTTGGTTTCGTTCACCAGGGTCGCTGCGAGCCTGCCCCTTACGTCAAAGACCCTGATACTGACGTGAGAACCCGGCGAAGGTACGGCGTAGGAAATTCCGGTAGCACCGGGTGACGGATTGGGGAGCACCGGTCCAAGGCTGAATGCCACCGGCAAATTATCGGTCGGCAGGCAGTCATCCGGGCACCCGTCGTATCCGGATATGACATCACGGCTCCATACCATCACATCATCGATGTACCAACCCTCACCGCCCACGTAATTGTCCGCACCGAACTTAAACCTGATCTTGCACTCACCCTGATAAGCGGAGAGATCAAAGACCGCCATCTCCCAACCAGCCTGACCGGAATAGACGGGCTTGTTGTCCGTAAACGGAGCATCAGAACCCGGGACGATCCTGTAGGGATAGCCATCCACGGGATCTATGGGTACACCCGCTCCTGTTGAATCCATGAGCGTGAGTGCCGCGCCGTCCCAGGCGATTCCTGACCCCTGGACCGGCTCATAGACTTCAGCATCGATCCAGTGCCAGAAAACCAGCATGGCATCTTCACCGATTGTGAGGGTGGGAGTCTCAAGAAGAGCTTTTTGATGCGTTCCATAGTCCCCGCCTCCGGCCGAGCCGCATTTCCAGCTGGTTCCACCACCATCGGTATGGTTTCTTGCTGTGCTCAGGTGCCACTCGTCATTCCACTCGCCGGGTGCATAATGGGTCCAGCCCTCCTCACCGGTTTCAAACGCGTAGTAATCGGTTGTCGCGATTCCGAATGTATGGAGGCTCACTGTAGGGTCTCCCGCGACATTTGCCGACACAGATGCATCGGTGGCCAGGATCCGGTATTCGATGAAGTCACCGCTTGAGGCCGCCACTACGAATGTACCTTCGTAGGTATCGGTGTCTGGAACATTCGTCATCACGACCGGTGTCTGGGGAACGCTGTTCTTTGTGTACTCGAGCATGACGGATGCGATCCCCAGGTTGTCCGTCACCTCTGCCGTTAGGGTCGATGGCCAGCCCGCATCCGGCTGATCATCCATTGGCGTATGAGTTATGACCGGTGCTTCGCTGTCATCACCGATTGCAAAAGTATGAACGCTCGCGGGTGCGCCCGATGGGTCGGTCTCAAAGTCGTCGAGATTCTGAGTTCTTGCGTAAATGTAGTAGTCGACGGTGGTCCCGAAAGACTGGGCGGGAATCGTCGCGGAATACTCATCGGGATTCCCGGTTCCCGTCATCGTTACGTGGGTGTATCCACCACCGGTCGAATAATAAAGAACGAGCGAATCGGGATCGAGTGTCAGGTTCGATGTTATCTCCGCTAAAACGTCAAATGTCACCGTCGAATCTTCCGAATCCGTTACGGGACTGTGCACGATGCCGATGAAGATCCCCGGGCCGATTCCGTGATCTCCGAAGGCTCCGGCTATCTCGTAGAAGTGAGGTGTTCCGTTGGAGAGGTCTCCGTCATCGTCATCGGTTTCAAGCACATCGTAGTAATAGTCAAAGAAGTTGTCCGCCTTACCGTAACGTGCATAGTGGAAAAGCGAATCGGCCAGGTGGATATCCGGGGAGAGAGCGACCCTCATATCCCAGAGCGCTCCCGCCAGAATTCGTCCGTCGTCGTGAACCTCGCCCGTAAGGTCATCGGGATACCTGAGGTTGTTATCGGAGTTCCGGAAGTAGCCGCCAGGGAAGATCCCCTCACCGATATAGGATTCACCTGTGATTGTGCAGGCGAAGTAGTCGGAGAGGGCCTCATGCATAGCCCCTGACGGCGATAGCGGTCTGTAGAGCATATCGGTGATGCCGTGGCCGTACTCATGATAGATGACATCGGAAAACATGGCGAGGTTCTGGCATGAGCCCGAACCCGCGCCGAAGGTCATGCCGTTGCCATCCCAGAAGGCGTTACAGTAGTCGGTCTGGTTCACTCTCACCGGGGTTTGCCGGTCCATACCCGTAAACGACGGATCGATCTCGTTTATCTTGGCGTGCGCGACGCCTGTGTGGTAGAACGCATTCCGCTCGTCAGCGCGTGAGTTTGAGTCGTCCCAGAGAATGTCCTCAAGTGCGCCGGGTGGTACCGAATCTGAGAACGACGCCTCACCTCCGCTGAGATTGGTGACCCGTGCCCATGTACCCGTAAGCGATGCAGTGACCTCCCGCATCCCGCCGGTTCCGGCTTCAACCGAGTAGGAGCCGGAAGCACCAGTCGTTCCCTGCCCCCAGCCAGTCACAGTAACGTAGTGATCGGCGAATGGTTCTTCCTGGTCCGGATCGTCGATGTACATCGCTCTTGTATTGCCTGTCACGTCTCCGTCGATGGAGTCATAGTAGATTTCGTTTTGCTTCCTGAGAATGTCACCGCCAGCTGCGTCAACATAGACCTTCCAGATTGCGGGACCGTTTTCCACCCGGAGTCTTATCTCGTAAGCCAGGTGGTGGGTTGCTCTCCCACCTCTTACAACGGGGAGCACAACGAGTCGTGAGGAAAGCACCTCATCGGTGAGTGAGTCGAAATCTGTATCGTCAGATGCCCGGCGCAGAGCATCCCCGTCCGTGAGTGAAGGCAAGGTCGATACAGCCACATCCGAATAGAAGTCCGAACCGAATGCCGTGACCTTTCCATCCTCCTTGAGCCTCACATGGACCCTGCCACCAATGACGTCAAGCCCGTCATGGATCTGCTGGTAGTCGGTATACCACCTGGCACCGTGCTTCTCACGGCTGAGCAGGCGCAGATCCTGAGTATCGATACCGAGCACCGCAGCATTGGCCTCAACGAAATCCGTAACGTGATCCGCTACATTGGCTTCACCGATGGATTCTGCAATCTTGATACCTCGACCGTATATCCGGTGAGGAGTCTTTGTGACCGGATTCCACACGGCTTCCCAGTCATCACTGAATACCCCCCACCTTTCTAGAGTTTCCTGTGAAGGTGGGGAGGTCTCCATGGACATGCGTGCTTCCTCGACTGTTCCCTCCGGCAGCCGTTCGGGTGGTACAAACCCGTATCCTGAAGATGCCATGATCGCCAGGCACAATGCCCATGTGGTCACCGCAACTGTCCTCAAACTCATGTTATAGGCCTCCCTTTTCTGGCTCTATTTTTTCTCTATTCTTTAGACTCTTCTTTCACCGCAAAGTTGCCGTTTCCTGAGCGGGGAAATTGCGTGGTCTCAAGCGCCACAGTATCCTCCCCGGAGCTGCTTCGGGGTATACCCGGCCGCCTACGGAATAAAACGCATCCGCCAGGCTCACCAGGTGTCACCGGGGCGTTGCCACCCGATCCCTAATGCCAGATTCCCCTCGCAGGACGCACATGCGCCAGTATCGCATGCCGCCGGGTATCTTCGCGAGGCCGTTTCTGCCGTCTCCACCGTTTAGCCCACCATCCGGCCGAGCGTCTCAGCACAAACCGCCCCTCGGCAAGGGGATCCAGAGCAGCGCTACGGGGTCTGACCCCACCTGAGCAAAAGCCTCTACGCCAGGTTGTCATTACCCTCCTGACCAAAGAAACTGCCCATCATTGGCCCCGCACTCACTCATTATATCACAATATCCACACTTTGTCTTGTGATTTCGTTATGCTGTAGCACAATGGGACCTGGCTCTTCACCGAGGCCCGAACCCTGCTGACGCGGTGCGGGCCATTTCCGTTTCGCTTGACACCCCTGTGGGACCTCCGTAAACTCGGTCGCTGAAGGATATGACTCAACTACTTGACCCGAACCTAATCGTGAGTGCCTGAAGCGGTCATGCTACCTACCTCTGAGCAGGAAGACAGCGGGCCAGGGCTCAGGTATCTTGCCTTTTTTGCCCTCGCCGCCATCATCCTGACCTGGCCGATTGCCTTCTCGCTGAACAGGCCGACGAGCATCCGCCCGGACTATTTCTCCAACCTGTGGAATTTCTGGTGGGTCAAGACCTCCCTACTCCTGGAACACACATCTCCCTACTGGACGGACTACCTTTACTTCCCGGTGGGTATTTCTCTTGCGAGACATACGCTCTCACCGCTGAATTCGTTTGCCGGGGCCGCGCTCAGTACTTTCATGAACCTGCACGCTGCCTACAACGTTGTGCTGCTGCTGCATTTCGCTCTCAGCGGCTGGACCTTTTTCCTGCTGGCGCGCTACCTGACGAGGAATATCCGAGGATCGCTGCTGGCAGGCCTCGTTTATTCCTTCTGCCCTTTCCATTACAGCTACATTGCACAGATAAACATCGCCACATTCGAATTCCTCCCGCTTGTCGTACTTTACTCACTCAGAGTTTACCGCGACGGCGGAGTCAGGAATACCGTGCTCATGGCTCTTTTCGTCGCCATGATCGCAACAAGCTCTTCCTACTGGCTTGTCTATGCATTTCTGGTGGTCCTGCTGGTGGGACTGGGTGGGAAGCTCTTGGGCGGCCGGACCCGCTATGTGTCAGGACTGAGGCGGATCGCGATCGCCGGCATAGTTGCGATTGTCGCCGTTGTCATCGTGTCGATGCCTCTTGTCCTGGCTGTGGTTGAGGACGTTTCGACGGATCCCTCGCTGGTAGCGGGGGAACGTGAGAAGGTTTTCAGGGCGAATGACCTTTTGGGCTACTCATGGGTTGGTCCGCCAGAGCGTGTGATTGTATCCTGGCCGACTATGCTCGGCTATTCGACACTCTTACTCCTGATCCTGGGATATCGTGGAGTGATTAAGCAGCGGTTCTGGCTTCTGGCCGGAGCGGTCTTTCTTGTTCTGAGTCTTGGCAGTGTTTTGAAGGTTGCGGGGAATGATACGGGAATCCCGATGCCTCACAGGTACCTGAGGACCCTACCCGGGTTCTCCATGCTGAGAAAGCCGGACCGAGCCTTCATCATGATTCAGTTCGTAATCGCGTTGCTCTGCGCCTTTTCCTGGCAGCACCTATCCGGGTTGTTCAAGAGTCCACGCCGGAGACTCGCAGTCTGGAGTGTCATCACGTGTGTGGTCCTGGTTGAAGTAACGGGAATCCCTTTCAGGCAGTTCGTCTACGAGTGCCCGTCCTATCTTGCCGAACTTGAGACCTCTCCAGGAAACGAGTCGACCTCCAGTATCCAGTCTATAGTCCACCTACCGGCTGACCCGGGATCAGGTATTGAGGGGCGGTACAACTTCTTTCAGACTTTTCACCACAGAAAAATCGCTCAGGGCTACGTGACTTCATTCGCGATCAAGGGCTGGGCGAGAGTTCGGTCAAAACTTCTTGAGAAAGCTTATGATTCTTTTCTAAATGGGGATCCCGATCCACTCTCCGCCGAAGTGGAAGAACGCGATCTCGACCTGGTCGTATTACATAAGGTCGTTTCAGCACCCAGATCTCCCTTCATAGACCCTGATAAAACCATCGTCTGGATGCCCTTCTTTGCTGTTCGCCGCGACCTTATAAAGGGACGCCAGATAGGCCCTCTTGTGGATACCCCCGTGTCCAGCAGGGAGATACGGATTCAGGGGCGAGTTCTTAAGAGAATCCTGGGGCAGCCGGTTTACGAGGATTCAGAAGTTTTGGTGTTTCGCGTACCATGAGCAAACGACGAACTCATGACACAGTCCGGATAGGAGGAGACTACCAATACAGGGCTCTCACGGAGGGCAATGCTGTTCAACGGTTCTGGCACCTCACCAAACAGATTTCGATCGAGCGGTTCCTGCCTCCAGGTCGGTCAGACAGGGTACTCGATGTGGGCTGCGGCTCGGGAGTGATCTCGGCCTTCCTGGCCGGGAGAGCCGCTGAGGTGCTCGGACTTGATGGCAACGATGCTGCGGTCGCCTTTGCGCGCAGGCAGTTCCAGGCACCCAATCTCAGATTCGAACAAGCGCTGGTCGATGAGAGTTTCGAGACCGAAGCACCGATCGACAAGATCTACTGTCTCGAGCTCATAGAGCACATCTACCAGGAGCAGACCCGGAAAATGCTTAAGTCTTTCCTCTCGATGTTGGTAGAGGGTGGGCGCGTGTTTGTTACCACACCCAACTACAGCAGCCTCTGGCCCGTGATAGAGTGGCTCATGGACAGATTCGGGCTTGCCCCTCCGATGGAAGGGCACCAGCACGTTGAGCGATATAGCCCGGAGAAATTGAGGGGACTGTGCGAGGCAGCCGGATTCACAGTAGAGGCGATCGCAACGACAGGCTTTGCAGCACCATGGCTGGCACCCTTGAGCTGGAATCTGGCGCTCAGAACAAACACCCTGGAGACCGGTTGGCGTTTCATCCCCGGGTGTGTTATTATCTGTGTTCTTAGGAAGGGCGTTGCATAAGATGACACGTTCGATGAAAAAACTCTCGATCGTCATTCCACTGCATAATGAGGCTGCGCATCTTTGCAGCACACTCAAGACAATCTGTGGGCACCTCATCGATCTGCCCTGCGACTATGAGTTGATCCTGATAGATGACGGTTCTACCGACGCGACCTGGCAGGAGTTACTGGCCTTCTGGAAGGACAATCCCTCTATCATAGCTCTGAGACTGAGCCGCCGCTTCGGGAAGGAGCTCGCCCTCTGTGCAGGACTCGAGCGGGTACAGGGTGATGCAGTGGTGGTGATGGATGGTGATCTGCAACATCCGCCTGAGCTCATCCCGGAAATGGTAAAGGGATGGGAGGAAGGCTGCGACGTGGTGGAGGCAGTTAAGACTACGGCCGGGGGGAAGCCGGTGGTTGCCGCGGCACAGGCACGGTTGTTCTATTCCCTGTTCAGCCGGATGACAGGGATCGATCTTGCCGGGGCCTCCGACTTTAAACTTCTTGACCGGAAAGTCCTGAAAGCCTGGATCCAAATGCCCGAGCGGAATGTTTTCTTCCGCGGAATGTCAGCCTGGGTCGGTTTCAAACGAAAACGAATTCCGATAGCTGTCGAGAAGCGGGTTCGCGGGGAGTCCCGTTGGTCCACCATCAGTCTTATCCGGCTCGCAGTAACTGGTATAACTTCGTTCTCGGCACTCCCAATTCACATCATAACCGCACTGGGCACCTTATTCCTTGTCTTCTCGCTTCTCTTCGGGCTCTATGCACTCGTTCTCTGGATTCGCGGTGCGGCTCTAACCGGGTTCACGACCGTGATCATACTCCAGCTGCTTATCGGAAGCATACTGGTGACGGCTCTGGGAATCATCGGTGAGTATATCTCCAAGATATATGACGAGGTGAAGGGCCGCCCCCGTTTTATTATTGCCGATACACTTGAAGCCCGTGACGAATGAGGATATGCCACCTGTAAGCCCGGCTCAGGTCCTTGCTGTGAACTGGCGTGTCCCGTAAAGCAACCCACCAAGCATGGCGAATCCGAAAAAGAGTGCGTATACCACAACCGAGAAAGCGAACCCCATGCTATCCTCGACTCCGAACTGGCGCAGCATAACCACGAACGCAGCTTCTCTGACCCCTATGCCGCTGATCGAGATGGGTATCATCCTCAGCAACTCCACTACCGGTACTACAAGCAAGAGCGCAGCTATGTGAAGATCCATGGAGAATGCTCTGGCTACGAGGTAGCACCCGCCAATCCAGAAGAACTTGGAGATAACAGACAGAGTCACCCCCGTGTACAGCACCCCCCTGCAATCCCTGTAGCTCACAATGGCCTCGTAGGCTTTCTCGAGTCTTTCCCGCGCCCTGAACCTTGCCAGCAGACCCAGGAACGGATCCAACAGCCTCGCAACTTGCCGGACTACCGGTCTGAGCAGCAGCAAGTATGCACCAATAAACACAACCAGTGTCACAATACCGACCGTGAGGATCAGTCTCCACTCTGTCAGCTGGCGTGCGACAAAAGGTACGGAGAGCAGTCCGATTGGCAGCAGCACGATGAAGCCGAGGAGCCGGTCCACTATCACGGATGCAAATGCTTCGGCAGATCTGCCTGTATTCTTTGCGACCGCAGCCACTCGAGCCACATCACCACCGATACTTGTCGGCAGGAAAGAGCTGAAGAAAACGCTCATCAGCAAATAGTAAAGTGATGTCGCAAGGGACAGTTCTATCCCTCTAGCCCTGAGAATCAGCTTCCACCTGAGTGAGTTAGTAAGAATCATGCCGAACATCATTACGGATGCAGAGACCAGTGGAAGAGGAGCAATACCCCGGAGATGGGTTAGAATCTGATTCAGGTCGAGAGTGGCTACCAGATAGACGATCAGCCCGGCGCTTATCAGGAATCTCAATGCTTTGAGGATTTTCGATCGATTCATGGTGCTATTGTTGAGTCCCTGACGGTCGTTGTCAACCGTCCATCTGCCTTTCGGCATGACCGCGGCTGCTCAATCCGGAGACGACCACGGGTTCCATGAGGTGGAGGAAATAGAGAATGACCTCCCGGGGAGGCCTCGAGAAGATAGACCGGATGGCACGGGCGTAGGTATCGGCCTGGGGCCTGTACATTTCGACCTTGTGCTTGAGGTCGGAACGGGAGACTTTGTCGGTCTTAAAGTCAACAACGGTGGTGTGGTCTCCCTCCACAAAAACAACATCCATCTTACCCTCTATGATGGTGCCGTCAGCACCGAACGCAAACGGGACTTCCTTGAAGTACCGGTCCGACCGCAGGATCCGGCCGATGAGATCCGATGCCAGCGTCTTCTTCACCATCTTTGCGGCTCTTGTGATCATGCGCGGTGGGGCACCCAGGGCGCGCCCCTCCGTATCGGCAATGCTTTCGAGACCTTCCGGCCGCTCCCAGTCGATCACCTCGAGCAGTCTGTGGACAAGGTTCCCGAATACTATTCCCTCACCCGGCTCAGCTTTGTCGTCGAGGTGCACACTTTCGGTTGCGGTGACGAGCGCCCGGCCGCGTTTGAAGGATGCGGCAAGTGCGTCCCGTGATTCCTGCCAGCCGGCCAGTTGCTTTGATGCCGTCTTCACGCCTCCGGCACGGGGGTGGCCCACCTTGAGACGAAATGGAGGAGGCGCCGCCGGGTCAAGGTCCAGGTCGGTGACATCGTGAACCATCATCCCTTCCGGGCAGCCGCTCCCCGTGGCAGTCTCGGCACCCGGCAACTTATCGGCAATATAGCCTAAGAGCGATTCCGGTCTTGGTTTTCCATCTTTGGTGGTTTCTCTGTCTGACATCCAGTAGGCGGGTATCACCAGGAAGTCGCGCGCCCGGGTCATGGCGACATAGAGCAGACGCTGCTCCTCAGCCCGGGATCGTTTGTCTTCGAAGTCAGCCAGGGTCTCATAGTTCTGTGTTCTCACGCCGCCCGATTTGCCACCGGCCAGCACCCCGATCTGCCGGTCCGCCCGGTCGAGGATGAAGCGTTCGGCCCGGGAAAACGGCATCTTCGCAAGATCCATGAGAATGACCACGGGGAACTCCAGTCCTTTGGCCTTGTGCACAGTGAGCAGGCGCACGAAGTCATCCCCGGCCTCGACGGTCACGGCTTCGGATTCCTCGGCTTGTTCTTCCTCACGCTGGGATAGCCAGCTCACAAAGCCGCGGAGCGTGTAGACACCCCGCTCGTAGAGTGCGCGCGCCATGTCTGCAAGTTTGAGCAGGTTCGCAACACGTTGCTCGCCGTTGGGTTTAAGCAGGTATGTGACCGGCGCATCGGTGAGGCAATAGAGTCTGTGCAGGAGTGCTTCGACACTGACATCGTTTCGGATCTCATGCAGGGATGTCAGAAAGCTGAAGGCCTGCTCGACCGGTTTGGAGTCGCCGGCGGAGTAGAGGTAATTAAGACCTCCCGCGCTCACATGATGCCTGAAGATCTCATCATCGGAGAGCCCAAAGAACGGCGACCGCAACGCGGCTATGAGTGCGATCGTGTCATAGGGGTTTTCGATCGCGCGCAACACTGCAAGCAATTGCTCTACCTCCTGGCGCATGTAGAAGTGCTTGCCGCCGATCACCCGGTAGTCGACCTCGTGGAGCCTCAAGGCATCCTCCAGCGTGTCGAGTCCCGTCTGTGCGCGCATCAGTATGGCTATATCCTTAAGCATCACGGGCCGGAGACGTTCTTCCTGTGCGTCCCAGACAGACCATGCCCCCGTCGCAACTATCTTCTTTATGAGCGCAGCTATACAGCGAGACTCATAGGTCCGTCGCTCGTCGGCTTTCGACATCGAATCCTTCACACTCTCGGGCGGGTAGACGAGCACCATACCGTGTTCGGGCGGCAAGGTTTTCTTGTCTCTGCCGAAGTGGAGAGGAACGTAGTCGGGTTGATATGAACCGTCCTCGGGCGGGCGGATCAGGTCTGAGAAGATGGAATTCACGACGGTCACAATGGACGGGGCGCAACGGAAATTCTGGTGGATGCTTAAGAGTGCGCCTTTTCCGAGTTTATCCTTTGCCGATGCGTACATCTCGATATCGGCTCTTCGGAAACGGTATACACTCTGTTTGGGATCACCTACCAGAAAGACCCTGCCGGGTTCGGGGACGGCGTCTTCCCAGGTTTTGGCACTCCCCGCCTGTTTTTCTGAAAGGAAGAAGATGATCTCCGCCTGAAGCGGGTCGGTGTCCTGAAACTCATCTATCAGCAGGTACTTGTAACGCCGGCGGAAGTAGTCGCGGACATGGGTGTGATTCTTGAGGAGAGCACAGGAGAGTATCAAGAGATCGTGGAAATCAAGAACTCCGGCGCCGGTCTTTGCCCGTTCGTACTCGGCAATGTGGTCGAGCAGTTTATTCATAAGCGCGGCGATCACGTTGTGTCCGATTCTACGAGCCAGGTTGGAGTGGTCTTCACCGGTCTGCCGGAGCTTCTCGCGGACACCTCCAAGCGATTCCGCCGGGGACCAGTTACCCTTATTACCAAGGCGCCCGGTCGAACGGAAGCTGATCTGCGTATAGATGAAGATCTCAAGCCGTTCGGGGTCCTTTATACTTGCGAGCTCGCCCGCACATTCGTGGAGTTCCTTGATATGGAGGGCGGCTTTGTCGTCGGCAGAGGTGCAGTGCTCGTCGACCACCACCCTGAGGTCGTCCACGGTCTTGGCAAAGGCACCCACGAAATCCTCGGCCGCAGAACCAATGTCGGCTGGCTGCGGCAACAGATTGAGCACATCACGATTGCCGCGCATGGCCTGGGCCAGACCGCGCATGTGTTCGAGCGTCATACCGAGAAGCAGGGCACGTCTGAGATCGGGATCGTCGCCATCCATGTGCCTCGCAAGCCATTCCTGCCAGACCTCCTCGGCAATGAGCGAGGATTCGATTTCATCCGCCACCTGAAAGTTGGGATCAACACCGGCCTCGACAGGCCGTTCCTTAAGCAGCGCGGTACAGAAGGAGTGGATCGTGGTAACCTGCATTCGCTCAAGTCCACGGAGCGCTTCCTCCAGGTGCCCCGCACAGTCAACGGGCCCTCCCGAGAGCTCACCTGCAAGACGTTCTCTCAGTTTGGCCTTGAGTTCGGCAGCAGCCCGTTCGGTGAAGGTGATGGCCACAATGTCATCGGGGGCGACACGGTTCTCGGCTATAAGATTGAGAATCCGGGTGACAAGCGTTGTGGTCTTGCCTGTCCCCGCCGCGGCCTCTACGATGTAGTTCCTGGATAGATCCGTCGCCGCCAGTTCTCTGTCACGGCTGTCGATGAGTTTCGGCCTATCCACCCTCAACCTCTTTCATCTTCATGAAATCCCTGACCGCCGGATCCTCGGACTTCATATCAAACAGCGTGTGCCGGTATGCGCCGCAAATGAACAGGAAGTCACAGGAGCGACAGTAGTTGCCGGGGCACGCAAAGAAGAGTCCGGAGTCGATCGAATCAACTATGGTATCCAGGATAGTTGCGAGGTCCTTTGTCTTCGACTCGAGTGTCTGGCGGTCGAATCCGATATGGCGCTTCTTGTTCTCCCTGACGTGGTAGTATTCGGATTCTTCCATCCGTACGCCCTCGTGAAGGTCTTTAAGGATCCATTCAGCTGCGATCATGTAGAGCGGAAGCTGGAGGTTGGCGCCACCGCCGAGATCGTTTGGCCGGCCGTATGCTTTACCCGACTTATAGTCGATCACACGCCCGTGTTTTTCATCGGGGGCGATGTCGATCCGGTCGATCTTGCCCCTGATTGAGAGTTCCCGATTTCCCACACGGAGAGGCACAGGGGTCTCGGTGGATATCTCACTCTCATCGGTGTCATAAGGCTTCATACCGTAACGCACCTCGAAGTAGGCCGGGAGGAAGTCGGTCTCAGAGATTTGATCTTCGATGAACCGGTCCAGGTCCTCGAGGATCGCCTCCTTTTCGAGAGCCCACATCGCGGGATAGCCCGTGTTTCCACGCTGCTCGAACTCCACGAACCGGCGGGTGGCTATTTTCTTAAGCAGACCCCCGTCCCCGGGTTGCATCCTGACCGGGAAACCACGTTCCTTCTTGAGTTGCATGAGGAATTCCCACAGGATCTTGTGTATGAGCTTACCCCTGTCGAGCGGACTGATCTCCTCGGTGTACTCGGGCTCTACGAGAGGTTCTATCCGCATCACATTGTCAAGAAGGTAGCGGTACGGACAAGTAGCATAGGTTTCAAGCCTCGTCGGGGAGACCGTCCCGCTTTCAATTGAGTGAATACCCGGAGGCCCGGTTTTCGATTCGGGGGTGGTCAGAACACCGTCATAGCGGGTAAAGACCTTTCTGCCCCACCGCTCTGCCTCGAGTTTGAGGGCCAGGTTGAATGGGCTGCAGGTCTCCCGGAGTAAGAGCAGATGACACGGCTTCCGGTCCGCGATCTCCTGCAGAGCATACGCAAGATCGTACTCGAGCCGGTCAAGCGCCTGCCCGGGTTCGCCGGTTGCGAGCTGTGCCAGCGCGATCCGTTTGAATCCCCCGAAGCGCTCCACCGCCTCGAAATCAACCTGTCTTCCCGAAAGCGCTTTGATCGCTGCGAGGAGGAGCGATGACGGCAGCCGCTCGCGCGCAGTGGCAATCTCGATCCGCGGATAGGTTATGAGAAGATTCTCACAGGTGGCGCCGACCGCGAGGCGAAATAGCAATCGCTCTTCATCGAGCCGTTCGCGGGCCTTGAGCCGGAGTGGGCCGGAGTCGGTTTTTGTCATGGCCTGGTTCAGGGCCGCGCGTTCGTCATCAAGCAGGATGGCGTCCTGGCGTACCACGGGAGGAAACGACTTCTCCACCATCCCGGGTATGACTACTATTTTGAAGGGGATCCCGCGGGCTGCCATCAGGTTAAGGACCGCGGGACCGTTCCTCTGAAACTTGCCGGCCGGTCCTGTGGATGCGGCCATTGCCTCCTCAGCGAAGCCGCAGAACTCCTCTTCGGATGGGTGAGATCCGAGCTCATCAAGGTCCCGAAGTTGCTCGAGCGCGGACTTTATGTAGCCGGTGTTTTCGTCATCTTCGACGATGTTTGAGAGGGCATCGATCAGCCCGGCGGTCTTCTCGGTCCAGGTGCGTCCGTCGCGAACTGCGGTAAGGAGGGTAACCACATTCTCGATAAACTCACAGAATGATTTCGCCGCCTCGATCTTCTCACGCGAAGGCCGTCTCCTGGACGGCTCCAGCCCCTCTCGCTCCCGCTCAAGATCGCTGCAGTGATGCTTAAGGCGGCTCATCCACTCATCCGTCCCGCCTACGACCCCCGCTTCCATCGAGATAGTATCCCACAGGGAAACAGGCGATCGGGTCTCCTTCCTGTGTGGGGTGTCTGTATTGCGGAGCCTGGCAAACGTTATGAATTCCATCACCGTCCGTCTTGCGAAATCGTGTCTGAGGATATCAAGCATGAGAAGTAAACTTCTGCCGGAGCGGGTGGCCGATACCGGTGTGCCCCCGGGCATGTAGGGCTTAAACCCCAGGCTATCGAACGCCTCGCGGAAGATATCTGCATACGGCTCGGAATTCCTCAAGAGGATACCGACTTCATGGAAAGGAATCCCATTCCGCCGGGCTCTTGTCACAACATCGCGTATGGTCTCGCGCACTTCGCGGAGTTCCCCGGGGGCGGATATGATGGTTATTCTATCCCCGGGACTATCTGCCGACTGCCCCCCGCTGAAAAGATGATCGCAGAGATGCTGGATGGCTGCTGCGCGGTACGGACCGGAGTCGTCATCGGAAGCCGGCTCATCTTTGAAAGCATTCGACCTTAGCCAGGAGATCGCGGGTTCCGCATACTTGAATGCCGGCTTTGGTTCGTACGGCACAAAGCATACGGTTTCCACGGATTCAAAACATGACTGAAGCAGCAGCTGCTGGAGAGTGTTGAAATCATAGAAACCGTAGACGATTATCGCGGAGGCCTTTGCGATCACCCCGGATTTGGGGACCAGCCGGGCCGCCTCTTGCATCAGATCGCATTCGTCAAACCAGTCGAGGTCACCGAGTCTCTCTTCATATGCCTTCCACAACTTGAGGAGATCCCCCACCTTAGCCTCATTTATACCGCTCTTGACAGCGGGCAGGCGAATCCGGGCCTTGAGGTCGCCGGGTGAGAGACAGGCCTTCTTGAGGTCCTCTACAGTTGAGAGCGCGGCCTGGTGAAATCCGGGTCTGTCGGCGATTCCGCGGAAGTAGAAGTTCCTATTATCGGAGGCGAGCTGCCTGGCGGCGGTACTTATTATCATCTCAGATGCGAATGAGGGGACTTGCACCCTGCCCTGTGCGGCGAGAGCCGGGGCCGCAACCTCCGCGGCCAGATCCTCCAGTCTCAGGAAGCGAAGATTGATGTGGGCTGTGCCCCGGGCTGCTAGGAAACGCCGGAGATGGAGACCCAGAAGACGTGAGGACACAAGAACAATGAGCGGGCTGAGTTTATCTTTATCCCGAAGCCGGGTAACCTCCTTGACGAAGACATCCTGAAGGTGAGGATAGTCACCCGTTATGAGCTTGCGAACTCCAGTCTGAGCATTACCCACGACAAGTATCCTTTCCTGCACCACAGAGCGCAGATACCATGATAGCGATAAAGCGAACCGTTTGCAATTCCGCTGGTGCGCCTTTTGGGACGCAAGTGAATGCCTTTTCTGAGCAGGGCGGGCCGAAAGGCGCACCAGCGATAACCCGAGCATTGAAAAACACGTGGGTGCAGCTGTAGGCTGTGAACCACGGAGGGTATTCGACGCATCATGCCGGGCGATCTCAGACACAGCGCAGTCCTCGCGGTCGAAGCGATCGGGGAGGGACTTGCCCGGTCCATCCGGTCCAGCCCCGGCATCCTCGATGCGCACGCGATCAGCCCTGAAGACCTTCTTAACGAATCGATCGCAGTTGTCTACAGGCTGCTCCTTGGCTTCTATACCGAAGCCCGGAACATGTCAGGGTTCAGCCCCGGCGGCCGAAGCAGGCTGTTCGATCCCGACGCACATCCGTTGCTCTCCATACTGGAGATTCCAGGTGACGTCCTCGCTCGTGCAGGCGACATTCTGAGCAAGTCGGACCAGATCGATTACGAAGAACTTGATGTCCGGGAGTTCGGGGCCATATACGAAAGGTTGCTTGAGTATTCCCCGGATAATTCTGTACCAGTCACCGAATTTAAGATGCGGCATCGTCGCCGGGACTCGAAACGGAAACGGTCTGGAGCGTATTACACTCCAGAGAACATAGTCAGATACATCGTCGATACAACCCTGGGTCCGCTTGTTGGCGGCGAGTGTAGATCAGCTGCGGAGCCTGGTTCCGGGAAGCAGTTATCCTCGGATGAGATTCTGACGCTCAAAATACTCGACCCTGCGATGGGCTCAGGCCACTTTCTTATAGAAACGATTGAGTACCTTGCCCGGGCCTATGGTGATGCTCTCTCGCGGGAGGTAGATGGGGACACCGGTGATCAGGATGCGATGGCAGTGTGGAGACATCTGGTCACCGGGAGTTGCGTCTATGGTGTCGACATCAACTCGACGGCCGTGGAAATCGCAGAGCTCACCCTGCAACTCCTCGCGTGGGTTCCGGGAAGACCCATGCCCCTTCTCGGGGCACACCTCAAGTGTGGGGATTCTCTTCATGGCACGGTCTTCGCGCAGGGGAGCAAGGGTGTTCCCGGGTCCTTCAACTGGACTTCTGAGTTTCCCGAGGTTGGCTCAGACGAAACCGGCTCGGCCCTTTGCGGCGGCAGTCCGGGCTTCGATGCTGTGATCGGGAACCCGCCTTACGTTTCATTGTCGGGTAGACAGAAACCGGGCGGCGCGCGTGGAAACCGGGAGGCCGGTCACGAGGAAATCACCGGCAAGCCGGGCCGGTGGCCCAGCATTCACGGGAGCTTCATGACCAGATCGATCGAGCTCGTAAGAGAGGGCGGACTGATATCCATGATAGTGCCCGGTCAGGTCGGGCATCTTCCCGGGTATGGACGGCTCCGGTCCCGAATGCTGGAGTCCGGGGAACTGCTCGGGGTCCGGTACTGGGGTGAGGACATATTCGAAGGAGTGATAACTCCGAGTTTGACCTTCCTCTTTTCGAAACGGCTGTGTGAGCCGGCACGGTCAGCTCTTGCAATAGATGAAAAGGGCAACAGGATTCGATTCTGCCCGCGCGGCGAGGACGAGTGGTATTCATCGGCATCAAAGAAGGTCTGTGAACGAATTCAGACACGCCACCCGACCCTCGAGACATTCTCCGATCCGGGTGTGCATACCGGAAACGTTGCGAAGCGGATCATTCTCAAGGAGCCGGGTGTGGAAACTGTCCCGGTTCTTGAAGGGAGACGGATTCACCATTTTCGCTGCGACACACCTGACCGGTGGCTCGCTCCGACATACATGTGCCGGGAAGGGGAGTACTTCAGGATTGCAGCCGAGGCAGTTTACAGGAATACGGATATCATACTGAGACAGACGGCCGACAGGCCGATTGCGGCCCGTCACATCCACCGGTGTCACTTCAGAAACAGCGTGCTGGCACTCAGGGTTGAAGAGCCCTTCTCGGTTGAATACGTCCTGGCCGTACTCAACTCCGATGCCGCACACTGGATCTACTCGGCGCTGTCCATTGAAGCGAAACAACGGGTGTTTCCACAGGTCAAAATTCACGCCCTGAGGAAGTTACCTATTCCCGATCCGTCGGCCGGCGCGAACCGGGCGAGGGCCGCTGAAATCATAGAGATAGTACGCCGGATCGAGTCCCAGCCAGTGCCCGAAAAAGCCCTGTTAGACGAACTCAACCGGCTTGTCTGGGATCTATACGGGCTTGATGTCGGTACGCCCGCTCTCACCGGCTGACCTGCCCCTTCTCACTTCTTCATAAACGGAATCAAACAGCTATTCTGAGGCTCAAGTCATGCCGATAGATAACAAGTACGGGAACAGAATATCCAGGAGTGGTAATGCTATGAGATTTTCCATGTCCGTATTCAAAACATCAGCTGGGGGTCGTCGCATGGATAACTTCCGCTTCCCTCTCAAGGCCAAGTTCAGGCTGTTACTTGCCGGGTTCATCGGGGCGATGGCGATCGTGGTGCTCATCAGCTACAACTCGTCACGGCGGATCGCATCCGACCTCAACCAGGTTGAGTTTCTGACCCTTCAACAGCATGCCGAGGTACTTCATTTGACTGAGTCATTCAAGGAAGTCTCGAGGCTGTTTGAAGAGGCAGCTCTGACAGGTGACACGGCCGCTCTGGAGGACGCGAGGAAGACAAAAGAACAGTTCCTTCTGCATGCAGAAAAGCTCGTGAGGATGATGCCGGAATCAGAGTCCCCTGAGCTTCGCCGCATATTCGATGACTTCATCACGTACTACAATGCCGCGCACCAGCACGCCTATCTCTTGATGAGAGAATACAGCGAAGTTCACACAGTCGAGCCGCGGCAGGATGCAGACGTTGCGGACCGGGCACGTGTTGTGGCTGCAATGAAGACGAAACTGCTGACAGATCTCAACTATCTGGTTGTCGTTCGTGCCAGGGACGTGGCCCAGTCACTTTCCGGTGCGGCCCGGCAGGCTCAGGCGCAGTGGCTCAAGGCCCTGATTATAAGCGTGGGTGCCATGCTTGCGCTCCTTGGATTCCTGACTGTTGTGATGGGAAGAATCGTTGCACCGATCCGGTCACTCTCCAGTTTCGCATCACGCGTGGCCAAGGGCGACTTCGAGCAGAAGCTGGAGGCGCCCCCGTCGGCACGTGACGAGGTCGACGATCTCGTGATCTCGTTTAACGAGATGACCGAGGGCTTGATCAATACGACGGTTTCCAAGGGTTTTGTCGAGAACATCATCCGCTCCATGAACGATACTCTCATCATCGTTGCAAAGGATGGGACGATAAGAAAAGTGAACCAGGCGGCACAGAAGCTCCTGGGGTATGAGGAAGCCGAGCTCGTAGGACAACAATTCGGCCTGCTGGTCGGAAGCACAACTGGGGATAACTCGATGACGGAGATGCTGATCAAGGACGAGCATGTCTCCGATATGGAGAAGGTCTACTGTGCAAAGCATGGCACCAGGGTACCCATGTTGTTCTCGAGTTCCGTCATGCGTGATGAGGATGGCAAGTTCGAGGGTCTGGTCTGTGTCGCGCAGGACATAACCCGGCGTAAGCGCGCCGAACTTGAGACCCAGCGGGCCAAGGAAACAGCGGAGCGGGCGAATCTCAAATTGCGCGAGAGCAATAAGCAATTGGAAGAAGCAAATATCTTCGCGAGGGATATGGCCGCCAAGGCGAAATCCGCCAGCAAAGCCAAGAGCGAATTCCTTGCGATGATGAGCCACGAAATACGCACGCCGCTCAACGGCATACTCGGTTTCTCGCAGCTCCTTGTCGATGATCCGGCTCTTCGAAATGAGCACAAGGACTTCGCGACCACGATCTATAGCAGCGGTACGGCACTGCTCGGTCTCATAAATGACATCCTTGATTTCTCGAAGATCGAAGCGGGCAAGATGGAAATCGAGTCAATCGATTTCGACTTGCTCAGCGTCGTCGAAGGCATCGGTGACGTCCTGGGTCAGAAAGCCTCAGAAAAGGGTATAGAACTTACCTGCTTCGTCGATCCTGAGGTCCCGACGCGGCTTCGTGGGGACCCCGGAAGGTTACGCCAGATGCTGATCAACCTGGCGGGGAACGCACTCAAGTTTACGGAACGGGGCGACGTCACCGTCCGGGCGCGACTGGTCAGTGAGACTTCCAACACCGGCACGATCTGTTTTGAGGTCAAGGACACCGGGATAGGCATTCCGGACGATCAAAAGGCGGTGATCTTCGACAGGTTCACGCAAGTCGACGGATCGACAACGCGTAAGTACGGCGGAACGGGACTGGGCCTGGCAATTGTTAAGCGCTTCGTCCATATGATGGGTGGAGAGATCGGTGTCGACAGCGAGGTAGACAAGGGCAGTACTTTCCACTTTACGATTGAGTTTCCCGTTCAGAGAGTTCCAGCATGCCCGGTTTCAGAGCAGGGACACATTGAGCTTACCGGTTTGCCGGTTTTGATCGCCGACGATAACGCAACAAGCAGGTCACTCCTTCGTGCACTTACAATTGACTGGGGCATGGTTCCGACAGTCAAGAGCAGCGGAGATGCCGCACTTGAGGCGTTGGACCAGGCCAAAGGGGCCGGGCACGCGTTCGCCCTCGCGATCATAGATGCCCGCATGCCTGAGATGGATGGGTTCGGGCTTGTCGAACGCATCAAGAAGCGTACCGACCTTCCACAGCTCAAAACCATCATGTTGACATCCGCCGGCCGAGTCGGCGACGGGGCCCGGTGCAGGGAACTTGGTATCTCAGGTTACCTGGTAAAGCCCGTCAAGAAATCCGATCTATGGGAGGCGATTATGCTTGTTCTTGGCAGGACACCATCGGACGGTAAGCCAGCCGATCTCATCACACAACACTCACTACGTGAGACAAGACGCAGCCTCAAGATACTTGTTGTGGAAGACAGCCCGGTTAACCTGAAGCTGGTAGTCAGGCTGCTTGAGAAACGCGGGCACACGACGGTGAGCGCGGCTAACGGCAAAGAAGCACTCGAGGTCTATGATGCGGACACGTTTGACCTGATCCTGATGGACATCCAGATGCCCGGCATGGACGGTTTCGAGGCGACGTCTGCGATCCGGGAAAAGGAGAGGGCCACAGGAACTCATATACCGATTGTGGCCATGACCGCTCATGCGATGAAGGGTGACCGCGAGCGCTGTCTGGAAGCAGGAATGGACAGGTATGTCTCTAAACCCATACGGGCGGGGGAGATGATCGAGACAATCGAGAGCACTGTCTCCGGTACAAAGGACGAGCAAGGGGTCCCATCGGGGGTGGAAGGGCAGTCTGACGACGTCATAAGCTGGGAGGACGCGGTGAAGCAAATGGAAGGTGATGTCGATCTGCTCAAGGAGATCGCCGAGATGTTTCTCGAAGAGAGCCCCGTGCTGATGGACCGGATGCGGCAGGCGACAGCAGAGGGTGACTGTAAGAAACTGGAACGAGCAGCCCATACCATCAAGGGCTCGGTCGGCAACTTCGCCGCCAAGCCGGCATTCGACGCGGCCCAGAAGCTCGAAAACCTGGGGCGTGACGGTGACATGAACCACGCCGTAGAGGCATTCAAAACATTGGAGCGAGAAATTGAACGGTTGAAGCCGGCACTTGCTGCTCTGGGGAGGGAATCACGATGAGAGTTCTGATTGCCGACGACGACCGTGTATCCCGCAGGCTCCTGGAACGTAAGCTCGCATCCTGGGATTATGGGGTCGTCAGCTGTACCAACGGGGCGGAAGCATGGAAGGAGTTACACACGAGGAACGCCCCGAATCTGGCCATACTGAACTGGATGATGCCGGGTATCGACGGAGTCGACCTGTGCAGGGAAGTCAGAAAACAGAAACGTCAAGCGTACATCTACATGATTCTCCTGACCGCCAGGGACCGGAAGAAGGACATCATAGAAGGAATCGGGGCCGGGGCGGACGACTATGTCACAAAGCCGTTCAATCCTAACGAACTCAAGGTCCGGCTACGCGCGGGTAGACGTATCCTTGAAATGCAGACAAAGTTGGTGCAGCGCGAGAAGCTGCGTGGCGCCCTTGAAATGGCCGGGGCGACGTGCCACGAACTCAACCAGCCTATGCAGGTGGTTTCCGGGTATTCGGAGCTCCTTCTCAAACAGGTTGGAAAGGGGAGCCAGCTGCGGGCCCAGATAGCCAGGATCCAGGAAGCGGTCGAGAGTATGGTAGAAATCACCCGCAAGCTGCAGTCGATTACCAGGTACGAGACGCGTCAGTACATCAAGGGTTCAAGGATCATTGATATCGACAAGGCATCAGAAACGGTGATCGAGGAGTTAGATCCTGTCGGTGCGGCGCCTGATGGCGAGGTAAAGTGACAGGGCGATTCCGGCGATCGAAATCGCTGCAGATACCCAAAGAAGGTTCTTATACAGGGGATCCTGCCGGCTGATGACGTCGGGGATCGTAAGATCAACCACCCGGTTCTGATAGATCCGCTCAAGCCGCGTTACCGACCACAGAAAAGAATGGTCGACGAATCCCAGCGCCATTATGAGAATCGTTCCCACTGCGATGAATCTATAGGTGAATGTCTGCTTGAGGTTGGTCAAAACCCTTTCCATGCGTATCACTGCGAGAAACACAAGCATGAGAATCGGGATTATGATGAATCTGGTCGCAACACGCTCCGCGCTCAGCAGAGGAATCGGGAGCCTGGTGAGAAACGCATGGAAGTAGCTTACCGAGAATAGCGCCATGATGAAGACCGGGAGATCCAGAGGCTTGTGCTTGGTGTCCTCAAGATCCTCTCGCTTGCTGAAGCGGAGATAGATACCGAAGTAGACGACGAGAGCCAGCCCGATGATACCGATGTAGATGTCTAATTCCCACCACCCGGCCGTCCCCCACGGCCGCAGACGATCGGGTGCCTGCTGTCTTATGGTGATGATCGCGTCCAGTGCGTCACGCACGGTGGGATAGGACCATATGAACTTCTCTTTCTTACCCGCGAGGGCCAGGGTCGCAGGTATCAGTCTGAATGCCGACATAAGAAGTGTGAGAAGGATCGAAGTGAGAATGGGTTTGAAGTACCGCCAGTTGAAGGCCAGAAGCAATATCAAAAACGTCATGCACCACACAAATATATGGAACCCTCCCTGGAGCAGAATTGCGAATAGTACGAAGGCAATCTTGATCGGGGTGGGACGTCTGATGTTTCCACCGGTCAGCTCGAGAACGAACAGGAAGAAGAAGGGCAGCAGGAAGTAACCCGCCCACATGGAGTGACCGACACCGATGTGTGCCGTGATGTGACCGTTGAAATTGAAGAGCAGGAAGAGAATGGAAAACGGTATAAGGGACAGCCGGTAGCGTTGCCGGATCAGGAGGCAGCCGACAAACCCGATCGCATAGAGGAGCAGAGTATTGACCAGTATGAATTGTCCGATACCCATCAGTGGAAGCAAGAGGATCTGGGGGGACAGGTTGGTTTCGGGTAGTGCCAGGAACCTGGGCGTATCGTGAAAAGCAAGCGAGATGTGGTAAGGTATCTCACCCGTGGTCAGGGCCTGCTTAAACAGGGAGTAGTATATGTACTCCTTCCCCCAATCGTGCGGCTGAAAGGTCATGTTCCCGCTGTGAAGAAACAGCATCCAGTGGAGTGCGCCGGCAGCGAAAAGAACTGCAAGCACCACGATCGAGTTGAGACTGGCCCGGTTTTTCATGCGTTATTGACCTGCTTTCTTCGCGACATACCAGACGCGGCCGCTATCGGGCTTGGCCTCGCTCATTTCACGGAAACTCCCCCAGCATGCGAGTATCTGGAATCCGGCATCCCTGAGATATGACCTGATCTGCTGCTGTGGATACCCGCGCTCCTCGTGCTCTTCTTCTATCCGCTGCCACGAGTCCCCGTGATTCGAGAATGCGATGATCCTCATGCTTGCGAGTCCTGTTTCATGGTCGAATGCGGGCAGGTGAACCTCGAAGATACGATCGGTATCCTGCTGCAGGTAGCATGGCGATTTCGGCCAGTTGACAGCAAGACCGTAGATCGTATTCATGTCGAAAACAAAGAGTCCTCCCGGCCGGAGTGCAAGTGATACACCAATAAAGGTCGCCTTGAGGTCTTCGGGTTCGGTCAGATAGTTCAGGCTATCGAACCAGCAGGTGACGAGATCGAATTGCGCTTCAAATGTGAGGGTGCGCATATCGCCAAGCACAAACTCGACACCGGCATCGGCCTTCCTGGCTTTCCTCCTCGCGAATTCGAGCATATGGGGTGATACGTCAAGCCCGGTCACCTTCAGTTTATCCGCCGCCATGGCGACGGCAAAGGAACCGTCACCGCAAGCAAGATCGAGAAGTGTCCGGGGCTCAAAACCGATCTGCCTGAGGGCTGCGGGCAGAAGATCGGCCATCCGCCGGCTGAAATCACCGTAGTCGCCGTCTGAGTAGATATGTGCGAATTTCTCGAAAACGCCCATATGCGAGGACTCGATTGTAGGCAGATCTCTAAGTTAGGTTCTTCCTGACATCGACGAGCCTGAGGTAGTGCCTGCGCTCCTCGTCTATAATCTTGTCAATCTGCTCACGCTGGCTTTCGGGTACCAGGTTCCGGGTCTCGAGATAATAGAGAATGGACTCGATCTCCCTCTGGATTCCGAATTCAAGCGCGCCGTCCACGTCGGTGAGGCCGGCTATCTCCTTCTCTACCTTTTCAGGCGAAAAGATGATGTTATCTGCATAAGCACGGAGGTAGACAAGGTGCTCACCCGGATAGGTCTCAGGCGGCTGATAGTGCTCGGCTTTGGAGAGCATAGCCTCAAATGTCTTCTTGTGTTTCGTCTCCTCATCGGCAAGAAAACCAAAAAAGTCTTTGGTCTCCGCATCACCGGCCAGGGTCGTAGCGTGGCGGTAAAGCCGCTCGCCATTCTCCTCGATCTTCATTGCAACCCGAAGAACCTCACTTGCCTTGAACGTACCCATTCTATCCCTCCGTGAAATGCAACGCCTATGCGTCCAGCGGGCTCTTTATGTCTATCGTATCATCGGATATCAGTCTCTTGTATATCGATGTAGTCTCTGTTCGCGCGTGCCCGAGTAGCCTGCGGACATGCTTGATATCCACTCCCTTTTCAAGCAGGTGTACTGCAAAGGAGTGTCGCAGGGAATTACAGCTGGCCTTCTTGTTGACACCCGCCTTCTGGAGAGCGTGTTTGAAGGCTTTCTGGACCGCCCTTGGAGTCATATGTCCGCCATCTATGCCCGGGAAGACATAAGCTTCCGTCTCTCTGTCAACTATGAATGCATGGAGCATCGGAGCGACCTTCTCCGACATTATGGTTGTTCTGGTCTGCTTGGCCTTTCTTCCGCTGGTGGAATTACCACGGATTACCAGGTTCTTGCCGTCGATGTCAACGTCCTTGACCTTGAGACCAAGCAACTCATCCAGCTTGAGTCCCGACGAGTACATCAGCTGGAAGATAAGGCGATGGCTGACATTCCTTGTAACGCCGACGACCTTCTGGATCTCATCTCTGGCAAGTATGGTCGGCATTGGCCGGGCACGCCGCTTGAGTTCAACTGAAAGGTTCAAAGGTGTCCCGAGCGTGTGCTTGAAAAGGAGCTTGATCGCACTCGCCGCGATACCCACCGAGGACTGGGAGGCCCCGCCCTTGGTGGTGCCGTCGAGGATTCCCTTGATGTAGTTATTCGCATCTTCCTCTGTCGGAGACGCGGGATCGGTCACATTCCTGAGGAAGGAGGATACGGATGTTGCATAGACTTCTGCTGTTCTTGCACTGTAGTCTCGTGAGATCAACTCCTGCTTGTACTTCTTGATCAAATCACCAATAGCAGGGGAGTGCTTAGCTGCCGGCATGTCGATGCTCCTTTCATATCGTCTTGTGCCTTCATTGACATGCGTCCCAAAAGTAACGTTAAGATAATGAGGGAGGCCGAATGTGTCAACTGATTTGTTTCGTGAAAACGGTTTCATCGGCACTCTTCCGGTACAATCTACTATTCGTCAAATTCGGTTGCTCTGATGCCTAAGGCTAATGGTTGCCGGTGCCGATACAATAAACATGGCCTGTCCTTATCTTGAAACATGCTCTATGTTCTGCACAATCATGGCTGATGAGGAGACGGAATATCTGGCCTGGGCCTTCTGCCGCACCATATATCAGGATTGCGGTCGCTACAAGAAGGCGATTTCGGGCCAGGAAGTCCCCGAGGGCCTCCTTCCCACGGGTGATATCATTGTGACCAGCGAACCGGGATAACTTTCCTCCGTTCGTAGATATTCACACGGTCATTCCATGACTGTGCTTCCTGTCGATAAATAGGTTTGGAGGTCGTCATGAAAGAAGAGCACAAGCTCATCATAGTCGGGATAGCTGTCGCTGCATCCACCTTCTTTTCAGCGATGTTGTACTGCCGGATGAAGACGGGATCAGGCTGGCAGACCGGCTGCTCGCCCTGAAGCCCGAGCTCCCGGTGCTCTTGACCAGCGGCTACATGGGTGAGGAAGCACAGTGGGTCATAACATGCGAAAAGGGATTTGAGTTCCTACGCAAACCTTTCAACATAAGGGAAGTACTCCGGGTGATCCGGAGAATACTGGAATCAAGCAAAGCGCGCGCCGAGGAGTTTGGTACCCATCTGCGCACATGATCTAATGTGAGACTGGGGTGGAGGTTCCGGGCACACGAACCACAGCAGTGGTCCAAGGGGCGTGGCCGCGCTCACGCCTGCTTCCAGCACAGGAGGTAGTCGGTGGTGTGCTCGGCACTGTTGGAGCACGGCCAAGTCCGGAATCTCCGCTGTCGTTTACCGGCACAACCGGGCAACGGCCTGAGTGGTTGCGGTGATGTAGCGCTCGAGGTTCGATAGCAGGATGTCTGATATCCTCTTTCCTACCGGCGATCCGACCTCTATGGCGATGATGACGGTGGGTGGAAGACTCAGGAACTTGTTTGCGTAGAGTAACTCCGAATCCATCCTGACACCGTGGAGTGTGATCGGACTACCCGTCCCGGCGAGCATGATCTCATTCAGATTGAAAGTTTTGACGGTTCCCGGCGATTCTCCTATTGAAGCGGCATCTACGATTACCAAACCGTCGAAGCCACTGACGCTCTCGAGAGTTTTAAGCACGGGGGGGCGTCCGTCCAGAATGACCGCGCACTCCGGCAAATCTCTTTGCCCGAACCGAGACAAGACCTCATGGCCGATGGCGAGATCACCCTCCAGGTTTTCTCCAAAGGCAACTACTGCAATTCTCATGTCACCTCCCCTGCCGGTCAGCACTATATAGATGTAATATCGTTCCTGTCAACCACCTGCGCTTCGGCGCTTCAACAGGCAAACAGGAGCTTGTGGGGAGCGCGGTGAACGTGTTAGGCTGGCTTCGCACACACAGTAATCAGGGGGATGAGATAATGGAACGTACGGAGCTCAAGCCGTCAACGCGATACAGATCCAAGATGTTCATGGTGGGCGGGATCATCTATGGTATCGTCGGCATCGGGGTTCTTGTTTCTGTGCTGGCCGCCATGGCGGCAAATGATGTGAGACCCACAGATACCCCGGCCACGATATTTCTGGCCGTCTTTGTCCTCTGCAGCGTTGTGTTATGGATTCTACTGGCTGCGCTGATTCCACCCTATTTCAGATCGATCTCATATGAACTGACCGATTCCGAGATCATTGTGAGGAAGGGCATTGTCACGAAGGTGGTCAAGACCATTCCCTACAGGACCGTTACAAACATTGTCGAGACCCGCGACCTGCTGGACCGATATGCCGTCAACCTCGGGAACATCAAGATCCAGACCGCCGGCAAGAGCGGAGAGACGGGCTATGAGGCCTGTCTTGCGGGGCTCAGTGACTGGGGGATGGTCCACAAAACGGTGCTTGATCGACTGCGCGGGTTTCGTGGAGCGATGAAGCCGACTGGCTCTGAATCGGACCCTGACCCCGGGTCTGTGGGCCTGCTGCGCGAGATGCTGGGCGAGCTCAGAGCAATCCGCACGTCGCTCAGCAAGGAGGGCTGAATCTCCTTGCATAACGGGTGTAACTTTGTTATCATCTTCCGGTTTTGACACTGGGATGCCCCAAAGTTTTTCGCTTGACAAAAGAATGCGGAATCTATAATCTTTCCGACTCGGTGGCATGGGGGTCGGTACGGCGGAACCAAGCGACGGATTGACAGTTAGGAAGGGGGAGGATTGGAAGCACACTTTCTGACCGATTCGGATCTGGTTTCTTTCTTAAACTGGCTTGAGAAGCGCGGCGACGTTTATGTTACCGCAAGGGATGATGACGGCAACGTAGGGATCAAACCCTACAGTGAGACCGGTGATTTCGCTTACCCTGGTGTCCGGGCGTTCCAACCGCTTAAGCCTTTCTTCTTCTCTGCACTTGAAGAGGTCGCGGAGTATCCTTCAACCGAGAGCCCCATCAAGGAATCAAAACCGTTTGCTATCATCGGTGCCGCGGGATGCGATCTCAGAGCCATTGAGGCACTCGACAAGGTTTTTCTTGAGGGAGATTTCAAGGATCCTTTCTACGAGGAAAGACGCAACAAAAGCCTGATCATCGGTATCGACTGCACCGAACCTCTTGAAACGTGTTTCTGTGTGCTTGTCGGTGTCAAACCCTATGCGGAAAAAGGCTTTGATCTCGGTCTGGTCAAGATCGAGGGAGGCTACGTCGTAGAGGTCGGCAGTGAGAAGGGAAAGGTCGTGGTGGGGGAGAACAAGGGCCTGTTTAAACCCGCAACTGAGAACCACCTGTCGCAGCGTGATGGCGTTCGCAAGAAGACGACGGACATGGTCGAGAAGCAGTCGAAGGAATTCAAGCCAGGCGGGACCTGGCAATCCGTCATGGCAAAAGCTTATGAAGATAACGCCTGGTCGAAGAACGTCGAGACTTGCGTTGAATGCGGAGCGTGTCTCTTCATATGCCCTACATGCCAGTGCTTCCTGCTTTATGATCAGAAGACCAAAGACAAGTATAAGCGCCTTAAGATGTGGGACACATGTGCATATAGATCCTTTGCCCGGGTCGCCGGCGGTGCGAACCCGCGCGACCAGCTGATTGAGAGATTCAAACACAGGTACTACCACAAGTTCGATTACTTCTTCAAAAACTATGAATTCGAAGCGTGCACGGGTTGCGGAAGGTGTATAGTGGCTTGCCCTGGCGAGATTGACATGAGAAAGGTGCTTAAGGAAATATGTCGGTCGTGAAGAACGTTTACAGACCAATCACAGCTGAGATCCTCGATGTGGTTACCGAAACCCCCACGATAAAGACCTTCACCGTGGGCCCCAAGGAGGACATCGGATTCAAGGCCGGGGAGTTCATGGAACTCACAGTCCCGGGCCTCGGGGAGGCACCCTTTACCCCGTCTTCTTCACCCAGTGTTAAGGATAAAATCGACTTCACAATCATGAATGTGGGCAAAGTCACCGACGCCATCCATCACATGGACAAGGGTGCGACTGTCGGTGTGCGGGGACCGTTCGGCGCGGGTTATCCTCTTGATGCCTGGAAGGGTAAGGAGATCCTGATAGTGGGTGGTGGGGTCGGTGGTGCACCACTGCGTGCGCTCTTCCTCGCACTTGTCGAGAGACTTGATGATTTCAAGAGGATACTCTACTGCTACGGAGCCAAGACTCCCGAGGACCTTGTCTACAAAGAACTTCTCATGAATAAATGGCCGAAGCTGGACCCCAAGAAGATCGAGATGAGAGTGACCGTCGATGAAGGCGATTCTTCCTGGAAGGGCAACGTCGGTGTTGTGACCACGGTGGTCAAAGATCTGGGTATGGATCTGGCCAACAGCATAGGTGTGGTCTGCGGGCCACCCGTGATGATGAAGTTCGGGACGTTCTCACTTGTCGAACTCGGGTTTCCCCACAATGCCATATATCTTTCCATGGAGAAGAACATGAGTTGTGGGATCGGTAAGTGCGGCCATTGCATGCTCGGGGAGTTCATGGTCTGCCAGGACGGACCGGTCATGACCTACGATAAGGTGAAAGACAAACCCGCTATATGGGAATGAGGACGCGAGGGTAGAGACTTGAAGAAGGTATTTATCGATCTCGAACATCTGGATAAGCTCGAGCGCGACGGCGACCTTGATATCCAGTGCAGCTACCCGTTTCATCGCTACCACCCTTATGATCGCTGGGGAATGCGCCCCGGCAACGACGGCATTGCCGCGCTCAGGGAACTGGCAACATATGCAGTCGTATGCCGGAAGTGCGAGTCTGCAAACTGCGTCAATTCCTGTCCCCAGGATGCCCTTGAGAAAGACGATGACGGGATATTGAGGCGATACTCCTTAAGGTGCATAGGCTGCAGGTCGTGTACAGTTGCCTGCCCGTTTGGTACGATCTACCCTGAGGCCATACCCTTCCTCGCATCGGGGTGCGACTACTGTCTCAAGAGGCTTAAGCCCGGCGAGGAACCGTTGTGCGTGAAGACCGGCCCGGATGGGGCCATAAAATACACTGAGATGGAACCCGATGAAGCAAAGAGCATCCACAAGGTCGGAGACCACCTTGTGGTAAAGTGTGAGGCTTGGAAAAGGTAATAGGGTGATATGAGCTTACTTCAAGGCATTGGTTTCCTGATTGGCGGTTTTGTGGTGGCTGCGGTGATCGGCATGTTTGCCCATTGGTTCGACAGGAAGATCACTGCAAGGGTGCAATGGAGAGTAGGACCTCCTTTCTTCCAGCCACTCTATGATTTCGTGAAGTTGCTTGCCAAGGAGGTGGTTGTACCCGAGGGCGGATCGCGCTTTCTGTTTCTTGCTGCACCCCTCTTCGGACTTGCCTCCGTGACCGTTGTATCGGCCCTCATGCTGAGAACGGTCATATTCCCGGGGGAAACATTCGTCGGGGACCTCATAGTGGTGATCTATCTGCTCACGATCCCGTCGCAGGCGGTGATCCTCGGTGCCTTTGCATCAGCCAACCCGCTTGCGTCACTGGGTGGATCGAGGGAGATGAAGCTGATCCTTTCCTACGAGCTGCCGTTCCTGCTTGTGATTCTGGTTCCGGTGATCAAGGCGGGTGCCACCATTAAGATGGGGAGCATCATTGAATACCAGGCGACTAGCGGGGCGGCGATCGGCTCCCTATCGGGGGTTATCGCCTTTGTGATAGGGCTCTTGTGCATGCAGGCCAAGCTCGCCAAAGTCCCGTTTGATGCCCCCGAGGCGGAGACGGAGATCATGGCCGGGGCCTACATCGAGTATTCGGGTGCCGCGCTGGGACTCTTCAAACTCACCCAGTGGATGATGATGTTTGCGGTTCCGTTTTTCCTTATGATGCTCTTCATCGGGGCAGTGAACTGGCAGCAATCGTGGCTCAATGTCGTGTTCGCAGTCTTGATATACATAGGCATACTGCTTTTCATAACGCTTGTGAGAAACACCAATCCGAGGCTCAGGATTGACCAGATCATGAAGTTCTTCTGGGCGAAGATGACCCCGCTGGCGATACTGGCCGTGATACTTGCGTTTCTGGGTCTTTGAGGAGTGATGTATGAGTCTAAAGATTAAAGCTCTGACAAAGTCGATCTGGGTGTTCCATATGGCGGCAAGTCCGTGCAACAACTGTGACATCGAGATACTCGATCTCCTGACCCCGCGATTTGATATCGAGAGATTCGGGATTCAGCTTGTAGGGAGTATAAGACACGCTGATGCCGTACTTGTTACGGGGTCGATAAACCGAAAAGTACGCAAGAGGCTCAAGCGGGTATTAGCCCAGGCGGCTCAGCCGTGTTTCGTTATCGCCCTCGGCAATTGCTCATGTTCGATGGAGATGTTCGGTACGTCTTATAACGATAATAAACCGCTCGATGAGATCACGGATGTACATGCTTATATAGCAGGTTGTCCTCCGAAGCCGGAGGCGATGATCCAGGGCGTGGTCGCTCTTATTCAAGCTCAACTTGCGGCGCTCAAGAAATAGGAGGATGGGTTAGAACATGGCGGATGAGGTTCTTGAAGGGATAAAAGCTAAGTTCGGTGGTGCAATCGTAGAGGTCTTCGAGAAGAGCCCGCGCCGGACCTATATAACAGTTGACCCGGCAAGCCTTCCCGAGGTTGCCGAGTACGTTTACAAGGACCTGGGAGCGCGGTTCTCAATTGCCACAGGAATGCACATGGTCGAGGGTTTTGAGGTGCTTTACCACTTCGCACTTGATAATGCCGATCGCTTCTTAAACCTGCGAGTGATCCTGGACCTCGACAAACCTTCGGTAGAATCGATAGCCACAAGGGTTCCAGCCACAGAGTGGATCGAAAGGGAGATGCATGAGCTCCTTGGCATAGAGTTCAGGAATCACCCGGATATGCGACATCTCTTGCTTGATGATGATTGGCCGGAGGGCAATTATCCTCTGAGGCGAGACTGGAAAGACTGGAGGGGTGGGGAAAATGGCAACGAAAAGTAAAACCCAGATCATTCCCATAGGACCGTATCATCCTCTGCAGGAGGAGCCTGAGTTCTTCAAGCTCCACGTCGAGGGTGAGAAGGTTGTGAAGCTCGAGATCGAGCTCGGTTACAACCACAGGGGAATTGAGAAGCTCGCCGAGGGACTCACCTACGACCAGATACCGTTCCTGGTGGAACGGATCTGTGGAATCTGCTCGTCATCACACCCGTTTGCCTCTGTCAACGCCATGGAGGATATCGCTGATGTCGATGTCCCCTTAAGGGCGAAGTACATAAGAACATTCATCGGTGAACTCGAGCGTATACACTCACACCTGCTCTGGCTGGGGCTTGCAGGTCACTTCCTGGGCTATAACACGGTCTGGATGTGGGCGTGGAAACAGAGGGAGCCCGTGCTTGATCTGTTTGAGCTTATAACGGGCAACCGGAACCACTACGCCATGTTCAAGCCCGGCGGTGTGCGACGGGATGTTGCCGATGAGGATATCCCGACGGCAATGCGGCTGCTTGAAAGCCTTGAGAAGCCCGTGATGATGTTCACCAAGATTGCACTTCAGGATCCCGTACTCCAGGCACGACTCAAGAATGTCGGTGTCCTCACAAAAGAGGACTGCGTTGAGCTCGGGGCGCTTGGTCCGACGTCAAGAGCTTCGGGTGTCCCCTGGGACGTGAGACATGACCATCCCTATGCAGCCTATGGCATGGTTGACTGGGACGTGATCGTTACCCAGAACGGGGATGTATTCGATAAGGCTGTTGTACGCCTGCTGGAGACATTCGAATCGGTCAAGATCTGTGTGCAATGTCTTGAGAAGCTGAGAGAGGTCAAGGACGGCATAGATGCCGAGCTAAAGGAAATTCCACCCGGCGAGGGTGTAGGACACCATGAGGCGCCCCGCGGCGAGGTCTTCCACTATGCCCGCTCGGATGGCACCAACCGGCCCATACGATACAAGGTGAGGGCCCCCAGCTTCATGAACGTGCCGACCAACCATCGTGCGGTCGTAGGTTATACGGTTTCAGATGCTACTATAACGCTTGCAGCGATAGACCCCTGTTACTGCTGCACCGAGAGGATGCTGGTCGTTGACGCGAACAGTGGTAAGCAGGTGATGGGATGGAAGGATCTTCTGAGGCTGTCGCAGGAGAAAACCCACAGGCTGATGGAGAAGTACAATTCGAGGATGGATAGAATATGGACCTAATCGGCTACACCATTCTGATACCTCTGGTGGCTGGAGCGATTGTACGGATAGTTCCCGATGCCTTTAAGGGACTCAAGGAAGGGATTGCCCTGGTCGTATCAGCGGTGACCTTCTACATGACGATAATGCTCTTCCGCCAGGGATTTCTTGAGAGCGAGTGGCTTGGACGGACCATATTCAGGCTCGATACGCTGTCTTCGTTCGTCCTCCTGTGGATCGGCTTCTTCGGCCTGGTGATGATCCTCTACTCGTTTGGCTATATGAGAGGTAAGGAGTACCTCAAGCAGTACTATGCCTATATGCTCTTCACGCTGGGAGCTGCCTATGGCGCCGTACTTGCCAATGACATGATCGTGCTCCTTGCGTTCTGGGGCTTCCTCGGGTTCACGCTCTATATGCTCATTGCCGTCGGTGGGCCCAAGGCATCCGGTGCCGCCAAGAAGACCATGGTAATCGTTGGTGGTACCGACGCGCTTCTGGTACTCGCTGTAGCCATCGTGTGGGCAATGACGGGTTCCACAAGTCTTACACAGCCGTCGATACCGACCATAACCGGATTGGGTGTGTTCGCCTTTATCCTCTTCGCCTGCGGCGCGTTCGCCAAGGCAGGTGCTATGCCGTTCCACAGCTGGATACCGGATACGGCGGAGTTTGCCCCGACCTCGGTCGTGGCCTACCTGCCCGCGTCGGTGGACAAGCTGCTTGGGATCTATCTTCTGGCCCGTGTGTCGCTCTATCTGTTCAATCTCACACAGGGAATGATGTTGCTCCTGCTTATAGTGGGGGCGTTTACCATCATTGCCGCGGTGATGATGGCGCTCGTCCAGCATGATCTCAAACGACTCTTGAGCTATCACGCCGTCTCCCAGGTCGGCTACATGGTGCTCGGGATTGGGACTCTAAACCCCATCGGTGTGGCCGGTGGGCTGTTCCACATGGTCAATCATGCGATCTACAAGGGCTGCTTGTTCCTTTGCGGAGGCTCGGTGGAGCAGCAGGAGGGGACAACCGATCTTGACAAACTGGGCGGCCTTGCAAAGTATATGCCCATAACCTTCTTCAGCTGTGTCATCGCGGCGCTGGCGATCTCGGGAATCCCGCCTCTTAATGGGTTCGTTTCCAAGTGGATGGTATACCAGGGTATTATCGAGCTCGGCAGGAACGGCGGCCATGTCTGGGTGATCTGGCTGGTCGCGGCCATGTTCGGCTCTGCGCTCACGCTGGCAAGCTTCATGAAGGTGCTGCACGCAGTGTTTCTGGGAGTAAGGGCCAAGAAGGCGAACGGTGCGAGAGAAGTCGGGCCGACGATGGCGATCCCCATGTTGGTGCTTGCCATACTATGTCTGGCGTTCGGCATCTTTGCCTATGCGATTCCCTTGAGCGGCTTCATACTACCCGCAGTTGACAGTGTGGCCTCACTTTCTGTACCTGGCATAGACGAGTGGCTGGGTTGGTGGAGCCCCGGACTTGCTACGATAATGATAATCGTCGGTGTGGTGATCGGTCTTATCATCTACTCGGCGGGCAGACTCAAGGCGGTAAGACCCGATTCGATGTATGTGGGCGGCGAGCTCCTTACGAATGAGGAGAGGGTTACCGGAACTGACTTCTACGACACCGTGAGTGACATGGGCTTCTTCAGCAGCATGTACAAGTGGGCTGAGAAGTGTGCATTCGATACTTACTATATCGGCAGAAAGATCTCGTACTACTTCGTGAAGGGACTCAAAGCAGTTCATACGGGCATTCTTCCTGAGTATCTAACATGGATGCTTGCGGGAATGTTTATTCTGGTGGTCATCCTGCTGAGGTGAAAACATGCTTGAGATGATGGGTCTATTGCTGCTATTCATGATAATCGCTGCAATAGTTGCCATTGAAACCCGAGACATTCTGGCCGCGATCATATCCGTGACCGCAGTCGGATTCGGAGTGATTATTGCGTTCTTCTACATGCGTGCGCCTGATGTGGCGATAGTGCCCATTGTCGTCGAGGTGCTTGTACTTGTGATACTGATCCGGGCCACGCTCAGGGTAGGTCTCAAGACGTTTGTAGGCAACCGCGACTTCTTCGGGATGATGGTTACCATGGCAATGTTGTTTGTGATTTTCCTCGCTGCGATAAGGGCATTTAACGACCTGCCCACGTTCGGCGAGCCCGTGATCACAAGGATGATGGATGCGCCCTCAAGGCTTTACATCGCCAACGGGCTTAAGGAGACGGGGGCCGCCAATATTGTAACCGCGGTACTTCTGGACTACAGGGCCTATGACACACTCGGAGAAGCAACAGTGCTCTTCACATCGATAATCGGCGCCATAGCGGTTATACGCCGGAAGGCACGGAAGAAGCCCTCCGAGCCGGAAGTCGGAGAATGGGAGGAATGATGTCTAACGGGATGACTCCTATAGTCAAGACCATAACAGGATGGGTTAAGGGATTCATTCTTGTCTTTGGCATTTACATAGTCCTCTACGGACACCTGACTCCCGGCGGCGGTTTCGCTGGTGGTGTGATAATAGCCATGACTTTTGTGCTTATCACACTTGCCTTCGGCAAGGATGAGGCGCTCAAGAGATTTCGTATCGGCATCGCCTCGGAGCTGGATAGTGTTGGGGCGCTGATGTTCCTGGTGATTGCACTCCTGGGGATCGCAGGTGGTCTGGGTGGGACGTTTTTCACAAACTTCATAGCCAAGTCGAATCCGGGTGAGCCGTATTCACTAATGAGCGCCGGGACGATTTTGCTTAGTAATATCGCGATAGCCCTTAAGGTCGGCAGCTCGCTGTTCCTTGTGTTCATCCTTCTGGTGATGACGAAGGTCCTATACAGGGAACCGGGGGAGAAGCCTTAGAAGGAGATTGAGATGCATTACGCACTCTGCCTTATGCTCTTCATGATCGGGCTCTACGGAGTGATGGTGAAGAGAAATCTCATCAAGATCATAATCAGTCTCATCATCATGGAAAGTGCGGTCAACCTGTTCCTGGTGATGATCGGATATCGCAAGGACGGGATTGCTCCCATCATGACCAAGGGGATGGAGGCTGGAACCTTCGCCGCCAGGGCCGTCGATCCGGTGCCTCAGGCGCTGGTGCTTACAGCGATTGTAATCGGTCTCGGGGTCACCGCCATGACCATAGCCATTGCGATGAGACTCTACGAGAGATACGGTACTTACGACATAAAGGAAATGAGGAAGCTCAAAGGTTAGGGGCGAAAAGTAATGCAGATCATTCCGCTGTTTGTTGCGATTCCGCTAGGTGCGGCATTCTTCATTCCGATGATAGGCAGGAAGAATCCGCGGCTTTCTGATACGCTTGCGAACATAACGACCTTAGCCTTGCTCTTGATGGCGCTGTCTGTCATAGGGAAGTCCGGAGTCTACTGGATGGGTGGATGGGTACCACGGCTGGGTGTGCCGCTGGGGATCAATCTTGTACTGGATCCGGTTTCGGTCTTCATGCTTATAACGATCACCCTGATCTCCTTCCTGGTGACCGTGTATTCCATCCAGTACATGGACAAGTTCACAGCGAAAGCCCGTTTCTACAGTCTCTTCCTGCTGATGGTAGCGGGGATGAACGGTGTCGCTTTGACGGGTGATCTCTTTAACCTCTATGTCTTTCTCGAAATAGCTTCCATAGCGTCATACGCACTGGTCGCCTTCGGCTGCCAGCATGAAGAGCTCGAGGCATCGTTTAAGTACCTGATCCTCGGGAGTGTAGGCTCGACTGCCATTCTCTTCGGAATCGGTATAGTATACGCGATGACCGGAAGCCTCAATATGGCCCAGATTGCCAATGTCATAGGGGGCGATCTCAAGGCCATACATCTTTTTGCCGTGGCGCTCTTTATCTCGGGCTTCGGGCTCAAGGCCGCACTCGTTCCCTTCCATGCCTGGCTGCCTGATGCACACCCGTCCGCACCGGCCCCGATATCGGCGATGCTCTCGGGAGTGCTGATAAAGACCATCGGTATATATGCGTTGGCCCGAGTGATGTTCAACGTGATTGGCCTTACACCGCTTACGTCATACATACTTCTTGTGCTGGGAACGCTGTCGATGGTGGTCGGTGTGCTTCTTGCGATGGGGCAGGACGACATCAAACGCTTCCTTGCCTATTCCAGCATAAGCCAGGTCGGATATGTAGTACTTGCCATAGGCATTGGAACACGCTTTGCAATAGCGGCAGGACTCTTCCACCTGATAAACCATGCGGTCTTCAAGTCACTTCTGTTCCTCAATTCCGGTGCGATCGAGTATTCGACCGGTACCAGGGATCTCAATAAGATGGGGGGCCTGAGGGATAAGATGCCGGTTACCAGCACCACGTCTCTCATCGGGTCCATGTCGATTGCCGGTATACCGCCATTCAGCGGTTTCTGGAGCAAGCTTCTGATAATCATGGCTGCCGTACAGGCCGAGAGGTACGGATTCGCCGCGTGGGCAGCGGGTGTCAGCGTGCTCACACTTGCAGCATTCATGAGGCTGCAGCGGAAGGCGTTCTTCGGAGAGCCGAAGGAGGCCTATGCCGATGCCAAAGAGGCGCCCGCTTCCATGCAGGTATCGATGGTGTGTCTTGCGGTGCTGTGCGTTGTGATGGGTTTCCTCTGGGTGCCCCAGGCAAAGGATACTCTCCTGATACCGGCCGCAAAGGTGTTGCAGGAGGGACTCAACTACGCATCGAGCGTTTTAGGGATGTAAGGGGGAGATGGCTTGAGAAAGATAACCCTGACGGTATTCTCATTCATAGTGTGGTTCCTGCTGGTGTGGCCTTTTGATCCCCTGACCGGGGATCTGGATGTTCAGAGCACAGTGGCAGGCATCATTGTAGCCATCTTCGTAGGTCTCTTCCTTGGAGACAGGATCCCGAGAAAGCTCGGCGCGGGAAACGTCTTCAAGCGTGTGTTCTGGCTGATCGTGTATGTTCCGATGTTTTCCTGGTATGTGATACTCGCCAACCTGGACGTTCTCTACAGGGTCATCCATCCGGATATGCCCATCCGGCCGGGTATCGTCAAGGTCAAGACGACACTGACGAATCCTGCGGGGCGGGCGATGCTTGCGAATTCGATCACGCTCACCCCCGGGACTATGACCGTTGACATAACCGACGATGGATACCTCTACATCCACTGGATCAACGTCAAGAGCGAAGACATTGAAGAGGCAACGCGTCACATAGTCTCAAAGTTTGAGGGTGTCCTGAGGAGGATATTCGAATGATGTTCATGTACTTCATAGCAAGCCTTCTGGCGGCTGCCTGCTTCATGTGCTTATACAGGATAGGCCACGGCCCGACGGCTTCGGACAGGACCGTTGCTATCGATATTCTCGGGACCGTGGTGGTGGGCTTTGTCTGTCTTTCAGCGATTGTCTTGCGCAAAGATTTCTACATGAACCTTGCCATAGCATGGGCACTGGTCAGTTTCATAGGTACCCTTGCCCTCTCAAAGCATCTTGAGGGGAGGAGATTCGATGAGTAGCAACGCGATAATAGGCTATATCTTCATTACGATTGGTGCGATCTTCGATTTCTTTGGCTGCATGGGTCTTGTCAGATTCCCCGATGTTTACAACAGGCTTCAAGCGGCTACCAAGTGCGTCACCCTGGGAACGATATTCATCCTTATCGGCACCGCCATCGTGACAGCGACGCCTGCGATCGCTATAAAGGCGATACTTTGCGCGGTCTTCATCGTGCTGACATCACCGACCGGGGCGCATGCGCTTGCGCGGGGATCGTTCCTTTCGGGTGTGAACCTCTGGGACAAGAGCGTAACCAATAAGTTCAAGGAACGGGCGGAGGAGATTAAAGCACAGCGTGGGGAGGCGAGATGAAGTTACCAGGCATACTTCAATATAGGCTTTTGAAAGAAGCGTTTACGGCGCTTTTCACGGGTCCCTACACACATCCGTTTCCGAAGGAGCCACTTGAACCTCAGAAGAGGTTCAGGGGAAAGGCCAAGTACGATGAAGAGGAGTGTGTGGGTTGTGGTGGGTGCTCGCTTGTCTGTCCGGCGAATGACATAACTGTCTCGGATGATGCTGAGAACAAGAAGCGTACAATAACGCTCTTCTATGATAAGTGCATCCAGTGCGGCCAGTGTGAGGCCAACTGCATTACCGAGAAGGGTGTGAAGCTGACTCCCGAGTTCGATCTAATCTATTTTGATAGAAGCCAGGCCAACACAAGCATTGAGAAGGATCTTGTGTTGTGCGAAGCCTGCGGTGCCATAATATCGACAGCGGACCATATAAAGTGGGTATCGAAGCGACTCGGACCGCTGGCATACTCCAATCCCACGCTTTTCCTATCTGCCCTCAAGGACGCGAAAGTACTCGACGATGTTCCTGCCCGTGACAAGGACCTCGAGACCGGGAGGCAGGATGTCGTACGGATGCTTTGCTCGAAGTGCAGGCGCGAGGTTCAACTCAAAGCTTAGGCCCTCCAACGGACATGATACCGATGGATAAGAGTATCCTTGAGAATATGCTTGCCGGCACCGTCGTGATCGCATGCGTGGGGAATGAACTGCGCGGGGATGACGGGGTCGGGCCTTTTATTTCGACGCTGATCGAGGGCTCGGAATCGGTGCACGTTGTAAACTGCGGTGAGACTCCCGAGAACTACCTCGGCGTGATTGCGGGTTTTAAGCCGGAGAAGGTCGTGGTGATCGACGCCGCGGAATTCGGTGGCGACCCGGGTGAGATACGGCTTGTCAAGAAAAGCGAGATCATGGACGGCGGTGCGTCGACCCATGACGCGATCCTCACACTTTTCACCGACTTCATAGAGCATGAGACGGGGGCTCAGACCTTTTTTCTGGCAATCCAGCCCGCCGGGATGGAGGTCGGAGAGGGCCTGAGCAAAACGGTAGAAGCGGCGGGCCGCGAGGTCGCCGCCACCATCAACACCATCGTCAAGACCCCCTAACGCAAATCCCCTGGGGTCAGAGCTCGAAAATTGCGCAAATCCCCTGGGGTCAGAGCTCGAAAATTGCATGATCCCGGGTCTGAGGGATCAGACTCTAATCTCCTGGCGGCTCCTGCAATTTTCGAGCTCTGACCCCGTATAGAAAAACGCCGGTGTTTCCTTTATCTCCTGCCTCGATTTGTGTATGTTTATATGACTTGGAGGTGGCGGTGATGAAAAGACAACTATGCGTACTTTTCCTGATTCTCAGTATTGCCTGTCTCGCATGTGCTCCTTCGAGACTTGGTGAGTACCGGGCCGACCTTGAGCCGGCCGCACCCGTCTCTCCCGTGGGGACGTCCGCGGGGAGCGTTATTCTCTTCATCGGTGACGGCATGGGCCCGCAGATCGTGAGCATTGCGAAGATCTATTCGGAACGCTCACTCGGGGCCGATCTCAACATGGTGAATCTGGCCAACACCGGAACAGCCGGGTATCAGACCACACATGCGGCAAACCGGCTGGTAACGGATTCAGCGGCATCCGGTACGGCCCTGGCCACGGGAGAGAAGACCAACAACGGTGTTGTTGGGATGTCACCGGGTGGAAGGGAGTTTCAGAACATTTTCGAGCTTGCTGTCCGGCATGGCAAAGCCGTAGGCGTTGTATCCACAACGGCCGTAACTCATGCTACCCCCGCATGTTTCCTGGCTCACGCACCCTCGAGGGATATGCAGTACGAAATCGCGGAGCAGATAGCGGAAAGCGAGGCTACCGTGATCCTCGGGGGGGGATACAAGTACTTCCTGCCACCGGAGCGCGGGAGGCGGAGAGACGGCAGGGACCTTACGGCCGAGGCGAGACAACGCGGCTTCGATATCGCCTTCGATAGTAAAGATCTCAGACGCTCGAGCGGTGATAAACTGCTTGGTCTCTTTGCCGCCGACCACATGCCTTACGAGCAGGCCCGACGTGAAGACGAGGTCCCATCGCTTGTGGACATGATCGGTAAGGCGCTCGAGATCCTCGCAGCCGATCCCGATGGTTTCTTACTCGTCGTCGAAGGTGGACGTATAGACCACGCGGAACACGGGAATGACATCAGTGATGCAATCGGTGATTTCTTCGCCTTCGATGCTGCGATCGGACATGCTATGGAATACCAGAAGCAGGACTCGACATTGACGATCGTGGTGACTGCCGACCATGACACAGGGGGACCGGCGATTACCGCGACAGAATCCGGGTACCCATCTTATGAAGATCTCGAAGCCCTTGCAGGGCAGGACTGCAAGTTTGTGGGATGGGTCTCGGGCGATCATACGGGGACGATGGTGCCCGTTTTCGCAAGTGGGCCGGGTGCCGGCGAGTTTTCAGGGGTCCGGGACAACACCGAGATCCATGATGGCGTTGTGACAGCGCTCGGGCTCTGATGGTTCGAAGGTGACACGGAGGGACCGCAGTGGCACAGAGAGCGGATAGTATCAAGAAGGCAGTCGGCTTTGTCGGGAAATCCCGTGCGGAGTACGTCAATCTCAAGTTCGTGGATCTCATTGGGCGTTGGCACCAGGTGACCCTGCCTGTATCCAACTTCGGATCGCATACCTTCCAGCGCGGTGTCGCCTTCGACGGTTCGAGCATTCCCGGATTCACAAGACTTGAAAGCGGGGATCTGCGTCTGATTCCTGATGCCGCGGCTTCGTTCATCGAGGAGTCGGATGATACCAGGTCTGTGAGTTTCATATGCAACTGTGTTGAGGCGGATACAAAGAAACCATTTGCCCGCGATCCCAGGCTTGTCGCCGACAGGGCCGAGCACTATCTCGCAAAGACCCGGATTGCCGATCAGGCTTTCTTCATGCCGGAACTTGAGTTCAATCTGTTCGATGAGGTCATGGTCATGGGTCTTCCGGAGGTCACCGGCTACTCGGTGAGATCCGAGGAAGCGGGGATAGAGCCGGAGGACGATGCCAAGGTGTATCCCTGGATAGGCCGGAAGGGGGGTTATCACGCACTCCCGCCGACGGACCGGTATCTGGCACTGCGTACACTGATGGTGGCCGAAATGGAAAAGGCGGGGATACCGGTCAAGTATTCCCATCACGAGGTCGGCTCCGCCGGACAATGTGAGATAGAGGTGCGCCCGGCAGCCCTGAAGCGTGCTGCGGACCAGATCATGGTGGGTAAGCACCTGGTAAAGACATTGGCTGCTGTCCACGGTACGGTCGCCACGTTCCTTCCCAAGCCCCTTTACGGCCAGCCCGGAAACGGAATGCATTTTCATCAGAATCTTGTGAAGAACGGCAAGAACATGTTTTTTAAGAAGGGTGGCTACGGGAATCTGAGCAAAGTGGCCATGCACTACATCGGAGGTATGCTCAAGCACGGGAGGGCCTTGCTTGCCCTGACGTGTCCCACCACGAACTCCTACAGGAGACTTGTGCCCGGCTTTGAGGCTCCCACCTGCTTTGTCTTTGCGATCGGCAATAGAAGTGCCGCTGTACGGATCCCGAAGGGCATCAACGTGGCCGATGAGGCTCGAATCGAATTCAGGCCATCTGACGCCAGCGGCAATCCATATCTGTCGGTTGCTGCGATGCTGATGGCAGGCCTGGACGGTATCAAGAGAAGGATCGACCCCGAGAAGGAAGGATTCGGACCCTACGATCTGGATGTCTTTGGTGTTGCCGATCTTGAAGGAAAAGGAATAACCCCCGTACCGTTTGCGCTTCAAGAAGCCCTTGAAGCCTTGCGGGAGGACAATCAGTTCTTGCTTGAGTCGGGAGTTTTCACCGAGGACCTGATTGACATGTGGATCGAGCTCAAGCAGGCTGAAGTGCGTGACACAAAGCGACATCCACATCCCTATGAGATCGAGCGCCACCTCGGCTGCTGACCCGAGCAGATAGGGCGTTTTTCATTGACAGCCCCCCCCTGACTCCTACAATGACAGTTAGCCTAGTGTCATACGGAACAGGAAGCAGAGAAAGGAGGAGAACCTCACTACTCTTACCGTGTTTCTTGGGTTGGTAAACCGTGTAACACAAGGAGGAGACGAAAGATGAAGCGTGCAATTCTGCTAAGTATAGCGATAGGACTTATTTTTGCGGGGTCAGTGTCTGCCCAGGTGTATTTCGGAGTCAAGACCGGCATGATGATGATCGATGTTGAAGGTGTGGACAACATCATACCGATAGGTGGGGTAGGCGGTTATGATATTTCCTCGAATATGTCGATCGAGGGCGAGTTCAACTTCAGGGTCTCAGGCGGTGACTGGGAAATTGGTTCGGAAATAGTTGAGTGGAAGATCTGGACAGTTGCGGGGTATTTCGTCTATCGCTTCCCCCTGGGAGAGGCCCTCTATCTTAAGGGCAAGGCGGGCATACTGCATGAGGATATCACTGCAGAGACGAGCCATGTTTCCGTCAGCGGCTCGGACAGTGGCCTGTCCCTGGGCGGCGGTCTCGGGATGAATTTCAACGAGCAGTTCAGTGGTGAGGTCGAGTTCACGCTGATCGAGGCGGATATCAATTACTTCAGCGTCGGTGTACGCATAATTCCGTAACGTCGACCGCGCATTTATACTGAAGTAATCAGGGTTCGGGGGATACCCCGGACCCTCTTCTTTTGCCACTCCGGCCGGTTTCTGCACGGTCGGTTTGCGTTACTGGTCGCCGGTTCTCTGCCTGCAGATCTCATAACAGAAGAGGGCACAGGCGATATTGACATTGAAGGAGAGCAGCGCCCCCTCCATTGGGATTCTGGCCTTCATATCGAGATGCTTCTTCAGACCGGGTCTTATCCCGGAACCCTCAGACCCGAGAACAACGCCCAGTGGAAACGGCAGGTTGCCCTCCTCTATGCTGATGGCGTCTTCGTCCACCACGGCGCCCACGATCCAGTAACCGGTCTTTTTCGCTTTGGCCATCGAGTTTGAGATATTTGTCACCATCGAGACCGGGGTGTAGTTCTCTGCCCCTGAGGCAACGTGGAGAACGGTCTCATTCACTTCACAGGCCTCGTGCCCCGGTATGATCACTGCGAATCCGCCGAAGCAGGCGGTCGTACGCAGGATGACACCCAGGTTATGCGGGTCACTTACCCTGTCCAGAAAAATGAGAGTCCTTCGCTTGCTTTCGGGGGTGTCCAGCAAGTCATCGAACTCAACATACTTGAACTTACCGACCTTTGCTATTACTCCCTGGAGATCCTTTGCGGGTCGTTTCTTGGCCAGGTCTGAGGCGCTGAGTCTCTCTACGGGGATTGCGTGCTTCTCTATCAGATCCTCTATCTCGGGCTCTTTGAACTTATCGGATAGCAATACCTTCCGTATGCTCTCAGGATTCGCCCGCAGTCGCTCGAGAACCGAATTCTTGCCATAGAGGAGCATATAGTTCTTGGCCACACTTGCCTCCGCAGGCCGGCATCTTACCAGGCCGGGTGAGTCTGGGCGTCGTTCACTCTAATCCGTGGCCTTCTGTCCTGCCTCCATGACCACGGGGGCCAATCCGGGGCATCCCGACAGGTCTCTCATACCCTCGGTGATGCACTTCTTCGCAGCGATCTCGTCTTTTACCCTTACACCCACCAGCTGATCCGCCCCGTACTTAAAGAGGACCGGTGAAAGCGGGGTAGATGGCCCATAGACTATCGTGTAACACGGGCCCGCAAGTTTGAGCAGCGACTCAAGGGTGCGGTCGACGATCGTGGCGCCAGCGATAAGGGCTACATCGGCGTCGCGAAAGGCCTGCTCATTTCCTGTATAGTCGCCTGTCTCCGGGTTCTTCTGGACGACGCTTACATCCAGTGCGATAGTCTTGAGATGTTCGGTGAAATGGAAATCACCCACCACTACGATCTTCTTATCCTTGGCGGTCGGTATCTTGTAGGGCTTGAAATGGTGGGCGTCAACCTGTCCTATGATCAGGGAGTTGAGCGTGGCGATGCCGACTGATGCTTCAACAGGATTCGCCGAGGCAGAAAACTGGAGCAAGTCCCCGGCCGGTTTGCCACACAGATCATTCCGCTCATCTGCGCCGCCCATCGTGGCCGCGATCCCCCAACTGGATGTGGCCACCATTGTCCAGGAACTGCCGGCCACGGTCTCCCGGACCTCTACATCCTTCTGTCGTACGCTCTCAATCAGGTCTTCAAGCAAGGCCATTTTAGCTCTCCTAGAATGGAAAGGCGAGTCCGGCGGTCACAGCCGGCAGGCTCAGTGATTCCGGTGCCGGACCGTAGCCCTGTAACGGGTCGATGTCCCTGCCGGCCTCAGCCCAGGAGTACTGTGTCGTCAGTACGAATGTCAGGTTTCCAAATGCATAGAATCTCTGCTCATAGCGGAGAAGAAGCCCCACACCGAGCCTGAAGTCGCGTGACGTGAGTGAATACCCGTCTGTTATGTAATACTTGGTCCCCGTGATGAAGTGAACCTGTGGGCCGAGTCCCGCCAGAAGGGTTGTCGAGTTGACACCGAACCTGCGATTGTACGTCGCCATTATCGTAAGGTAGAAATCCGATAGTGCCTCTTCGTACTTGAATATCCTTGTCCCTGTGCCTGTTTCTATCGGCCGCTCGTAGAAGATAGAGTTGGAGAACCTCTGGGTGGCAATCCCGAAGCCGATCTTCCCCTTACCCTCGGTTATCGCCAGCCCGTAGGTAAACCCGGAACCATAGTTATCACTCGATGTCCCGACATAACCGAGGTCGATGGAAATCAGACGTGCAGCGAGACATGTGTGCGGGAAAACCACGATCGATAGAAGCGCTAACAACCAGATTCGACACTTCCAAGGCATCAGCAATCAATCCTATCAGGAAGCAACAGAAAACGGGCGGCTAACATGCGATCTTCGCCACCCGGGGACTCCGCAGAGGCAGCATCAGCCTTCTCGCAGAACGCCTTCCTCGTATTCTCTCTCAAGACCTGTCTTGTGCTTGAGCTCTTCTCCCTTGAGCAGAGTGAAGACCTTGCGTGAGGCGTCGTCACCGGCCCTCGTCTCGAGCTCGGCATAGAGCTCGTAGGCCTTCTCTTCTCGTTTCATGGCGATCACCAGGAGGTCGGGATAGGACATGTCTTTGGTTGCCGGGGTCTCGACAAGGTAGTCGCTCAGCTTCATGTCTTGCTGGGAGGGCTGCTTGACGAATTGGAGCTTCTTAAGGTTGATGTTCATGAGCATCTTCTCATGCTTCCGCTCTTCATCAGCCATCTTAAGAATGGCATCCTTGACGACAGGGTTTTCTGCTTTGCATGCAAGATCTTGATAAAAGGCGATTGCCTCTTTCTCCTTATCGATCGCAAAGCTGAATATCTCTTCTATCGTGGATGCCGCCATTTGGACCCTCCTTTGTCTATCGTGTATAATACTACGTTTTTAACCCATGTCAATTGGTGTTTGACCGGGCTCCGGCGGTGGGGGTAGTATGAGCGCACGGGAGGTAGCATGAGGGAGGCGATACTCTGGAAAAGCAAGAACGGAAACGCGCTCTGCCACCTCTGTGCTCACCGTTGCAACATCAAGGAGGGTGAGAGAGGGCTTTGCGGGGTGCGGGTCAATTCCGGTGGTATGCTTTACACACTCGTATACGGGAAACTCATAAGCAGGGCGATCGATCCGATTGAGAAGAAGCCCCTCTACCATTTTCTTCCAGGTACACGAACCTACTCGATTGCCACGGCGGGCTGTAACTTCTTCTGTGATTTCTGCCAGAACTGGCAGATCTCTCAGATGACCCATGACGATGGATCGATATACGGGGAGGATGCGACACCCGAAGAGATTGCGGCGGACGCGAAGTCCCAAGGGTGCGAGAGCATATCATATACCTATACCGAGCCTACTATCTTCTTTGAGTTTGCATATGACACCGCCCGGATCGCAAAGAAGATGGGTCTTAAGAACACCTTTGTCACCAATGGCTATCAGACACCCGAGACGCTTGAGAAGATGGCGGAAGTTATCGATGCAGCAAACGTGGACCTCAAGGCTTTCAGCGACAACTTCTACAGGGACAGGTGCCGCGCCCGGCTTGCCCCTGTGCTTACGGCCATAGAGATCATGCACGCCGAGGGTATATTCATCGAGATCACAACGCTCATCGTACCGGGTGAGAACGACGGAATGGATGAGATCAAGCAAATCGCGGACTTCATTGTGTCGATCTCCCCCGAGATACCCTGGCATGTGTCCCGGTTTCATCCCCAGTACAAGCAGGGTGAGAAGGACTGGACCTCATCGGACAAGATCTTTGAGGCACTTGAGATTGGAAACAGAAGCGGGCTCAAGTATGTATATGCGGGGAATCTCCCGGGAGGAAGGTATGAACACACCCACTGCCCCCGCTGCGGCCAGGTCGTAATAGAGCGGTCCGGCTTCAGCTCCCGTAGCCCCGGTCTCTCGGGTAACACCTGCACTAACTGCGGCGAGACGCTCAACATCATCACCTGACCCCTTCCCGCAAGCCCAGCATTCATATGCCTCTCCGGCACTTTACATCCTTTTACAATCGTTTTACACCCCCATGACAACTCTTTTTCGCCTCACGTGTATAGTCCTAGTGAAAGGAGCAAGTGATGAAACGAGAGGAGGTGATCACGATGATGAAGAACACGAAATGTCTGATACTTGGTGTTGCACTCGCGGTCGTGTGTGTGGTGATGACGGGTCAGGTTCACGCCGTAAGCGGTGACGAAGTCAGTGAGCTTATCGAAACCCTTGAGGCCGGTGAGCCGGTCTACTACAAGAACCTGACGATTGTCCCGATCTACACGACGCGAATCAAGGATCGATTCCGTTACACCACGCTGGATGAGGCACTTGAAGACGGATTGCTTGAGATCAGAGAAGTGGAGGGTGGTCAGGTGCCTCAGGTCGAGCTTACGAACCGGTCTGACAGATACATCTTCCTGATGGGAGGCGAGGTGCTCACGGGATGCAAACAGGACAGACTCGTGGGCAGGGATGTGCTGATCAAGCCGAAGAGCCGGCGGGTAATCGTGCCTGTTTACTGCGTCGAGGCGGGCCGCTGGACCTATGAATCCGATAGCTTTTACAGCAAGCAGAACCTTGGAACGGGCAAGCTGCGGGCGGAGGGGCAGAAGGCGGGGAAAAGCGCCCAGGGTGACATCTGGGACGAGATCAGAAGCATGAGTGATAGAGTCGGAGTGTCGTCGCCCACAAGCAGGCTTCAGGCCGTCTACGAGTCGGAGGATACACGCAGGGAGCTCTCGGCCTTCGAGGGGAAAATGGAAGACATCCCGCATCTCTATCCTGATGTGATCGGTGTGGTGGTGGGAGTCGGCGATGAGATCACGAGTGTTGATATCTTCGCCAATCCGGCCCTGTTCCGGCGCCTGTGGCCCAAGATGCTTGAGTCGGCGGCGCTCTCGGCGATCAGCCATAAGAGGGCAGGGTCCATCACCCAGGGTGACGCTATCGGGCTGCTGCGTATGCTCCATGACAGGCGGTATAAGCAAAAGGCCGGCATCGATCTCGGATTCGAGCTCTCTGTTGTTGATGACAAGGTAAACGTCAATGCACTCGTTTACCGGAATGCAGTGATCCATCTGGCCGCCTTCCCCGAGGGGGAAATAGCCTGTGGCTCCAGGACGGACGGTGACCGTGAACGCAGAATTCCTGTGATTCGGCGTCCGTAACGAAAGGAGATACGTGATGAGACACGTAACGTTTGCACTTCTGTTGGGTTTGGTGATTGTAGTTGCCGGCATGAGTTCTTCCGGGAACGCCGGTATTCGCGTCCGCGCCGATGTGGATAGGCCGTTTGTACTGGCCGGCAGCGACGAAACCATCGTAATCAAAGTCGGTCTCTGTGGGACCGACGAACTCCTGAGGCGGAAACGCCTGCCGCTCAATGTGGCCATAGTCCTCGACAAGTCAGGTTCGATGAGAGGCGACAACAAGATGGAAAACGCCAAGCTCGGGGCTATCGAAATCGTTGAACGTCTCACCAGGGACGACATCCTCTCACTCGTGGTCTATGACAACTCACCACGGGTGATTATCCCGGCCCAGCACGTTAGGGATAAGGATGCACTGATCAAGACGATCTCGAGAGTATACGCCGGGGGATCGACCGCGCTTTACGGTGGTGTGTGCTTTGGGGCCGCCGAAGTGCGAAGGAGCATCTCGTATGAGTATATCAACAGAATCATACTCCTCTCGGACGGTCTGGCGAACGTAGGCCCGCAATCAACATCCGAGCTTGCCGAACTCGGAGGAGCGCTCGGCAGGGAAGGGATCACGGTGACCACGATCGGAGTCGGTCTGGACTACAATGAGGACCTGATGACCGCGCTTGCGGCCAGAAGTGATGGCAACGCGTACTTCGCAAGCTCCGGCCGGGAACTACCGCGGATATTCGCCGAGGAAATCGGAGAGGCCATGATGCTTGTTGCCCGGGACATACTCATCCGCATAGACTGCGCCGACGGTGTGGTCCCGCTCTCCGTGCTGGGCCGCTCGGGTATGATTGCCGGTCAGGAGATGACGGTCACCGTGGGCAAACTCTACGGCATGAACGAAAAGTATGCACTGTTTGAGGTTCGCGTCCCCCGGAACGCCGACGGTAAGCGTCTCGAAGTCGCACATGTAGACGTCGAATATGCCGACCCGAATACGAGCAAGACAGTAAACAGTCGACATGACATCGAGGTGACCTATCACGGAGACAGCAAGGTGGTCGACGAGAGACAGCAGCCCGAGATCATCAAGGAAGCCGCACTCACGAGGACATCCGACCGCAAGCGGGAAGCGGTAGTGCTGGCCGATCAAGGCGACCACGCCGGCGCTGCGAAGCTGATCATGAAGAACGCAATTGAACTTGAAAAGGTAGCTGAACAGTGCGATAACGATAAGGAGCTACTTGAAGAGGCAGAGGTGTGTGAAGAGATATCTGACGATATTTCGTCAAACGAGGGTCTGACCCGGTACCGACGCAAGGCAGTTGTGAATCAAGCATATACCCAGTCGACCCAGCAGGGTTATGTCTCGGATGAAAAGAAGAAATAGTGTAAGGTCGTAAGGGCGGGTGCGAGATGCATTTCGGGTTCGTACCCGCCGGGCATCACAGAGGCAAGTGCGATATGCGTAAATACAAGCTGACCCGGTACCTGGCGATACTCTTTATCGCAGTGGTGATCGTACCCGCAGTGGTCTTAGGCCTGCTGGCAATCAGAGCCATCAGTCACGAAGAGGCCTATATCGAGAAGCAGCTGGAGGGAACACTGCTTGCCGAGGTGACACACGCAACGGCACTGGTCAATACGGAAGTGGCTCGAATCCTGGGCGAACTTGCGGGCACTGTTCCGGCGACCTCGGGTTCGCACGTAAGCGATTCGCTTGATAGTTGGAGCCGGAGGTCGGCGCTGGTTGATATCCCGTTCCTGCTTTCACCGGAGCACGAGATCCTCTGGCCTGCAGCACGGCAGAAGTCCGGTACGAAGGGCTCAACGTTCGCCGAAAAGCAGCAGGCATTCTTCAGTGATGAAGTCGATGTACCTGTATATGAAAACATCGCAGTTGCCTTCAAGGATGAGATCCTGGGGGACGTTGACGAGCCGGTGGCGACCGCCGAAGAAACCCCGGTGCTTGCGGCTGCACGTAAGGTTACGCTGGATATGGACGGTGAGGCGGATGATGTGAGTGGAGCCCCTGCAGATGAACCGGTGATCGTTGCCTCCAACGAGAAAGCAGCATTTGATCGGGAAGGTGGGCGAAAACCGGTCATGTCACGCTCCGAGGCGGAGGAACCTTCCGCCGGTTTTGTGAGTGACAGGCGGTTGATGGCGAGTTCACCCGGTGGGGGTCCGGAATTCGCCGATGACAAAGAGATTGCCGAAGCGGTGCGTGCATCGGGGATAGCTAAGAAGGCGGCGAGTGTGGACGTGGTGGAGCCGGTCAAACCCGGTGAGAAAATGAAGGGACTCGAGAAATCCAGTGCTGATGAGGCGGAGACGCCCGACTACGCGGAGCACTCGAGGTCCCAGCAGGCGATAAGTGAGTTCGAGCAGCGTGAGCCGGTCCGGGAGAAGGTGTATGAAGAGGCCGAAAAGAGGGGCCAGCAGATCTCCTACCGGAACGTGGCACTGCCGGAAGAGGAGGATACAGAGCCGGTGCCCGGAGAGGTCGATGCGCTCAAGTCCATGTTCGTATCCCAGTCGCTCAACTTCAGTGAAATCATCGCCCGGGACCGCAGCGGTTTCATACCGCGGGTAATTGATGAACGGCTGCGGCTGCTCTACTGGCAGAAACTCCCCGGCGGCAACATAGTCGGATGCCTTATCGACGCCGAGCGGTTACGAGAGCGCATCATCGGGGTGCTTCCCGGCATCTATTCGCCGGTCCGCATACTCACGGTGCTTGATGAGAACAGCAGTCCCCTAATCGTTCCCCAGGGGCATGAGGAACGGGACTGGCGGAAGCCCTTTGTTGCCCAGGAGATCAGTGAATTGCTGCCCCACTGGGAAACGGTAGCCTACCTGACCAATCCTGATGTGATCTCATCGAGGGCGCAGGTAGCGTCCTCCGTGATGTGGATTCTGATCCTGATCCTGTTCGTGTCGATCGTGAGTGGTGGCGCTATAGTACTCAGATCGGCGTACGCGGAGGTCAAACTGGCCCAGCAGAAGACATCGTTTGTCGCCAATGTATCCCATGAGCTTAAGACCCCGCTGACATCGATACGGATGTTTGCGGAAATGCTGAGAGAGGGGCGGCAGCCGGACGAGTCAAAACGCAAACGCTACCTCGACATCATGACCTCAGAGACCGAGCGGCTGACGCGCCTGATCAACAACGTCCTTGATTTCTCGCGTATGGGGCAGGGCAAGAAACACTACATGGTGAGGGTCTGTGACGTGGTTGCCCTGTGTGAGGATGTCGTTGCGAACCAGCGTGCAAGGTTGGAGAATAATGGGTTTGATGTGACATTCGCCGCGCAGGCGGACCAGGTGTTCGTTCGTGCCGATGAGGAAGCGGTGAAGCAGGCGCTGGTCAATCTTCTCTCGAATGCAGAAAAGTATTCGGCCGAGATCAAGCAGATCGATGTTGATATCACCCGCGAGGCGGGTTCGGTGGTGATCGGTGTGAGTGACAGAGGTGTCGGAATACCGTCCGGTGAGGGTGAGAAGATATTCACCGAGTTCTACCGTGTCGATGATGCGCTGTCATCGCCTGCACGTGGGACGGGCCTCGGCCTCACGATCGCGAGACGCATCCTGAGAGATCATAATGGGGACATCCGGTACAGGCCCCGGGATGGTGGGGGAAGCACCTTTGAGATAGTCCTACCTCTAGCTGAGGAGCAGTTATGAAGGACAAGATACTGGTCGTAGAAGATGATGCAGCGATCCTGTCCGGGCTTGTCGATCTGCTTGCGGGTGAGGGTTTTGAAGTGTGCTCGGCGGTGGACGGGGGCGAGGCTCTGCGTGTGTACGAGGAGGAGAAACCGGACCTGATTCTCCTGGACATCATGATTCCCGAGAAGAGCGGTTATGACGTGTGTAAGCAGATACGACGGACTGATCTACTGACACCGATTGTGATGCTTACTGCGAAGGGGCAGGAGGTCGACAAGGTTGTCGGGCTTGAAATCGGCGCGGATGATTACATCGTCAAACCCTTCGGTGTGAATGAGCTCCTGGCCCGGGTCCGGGCGGTGTTGCGGCGGGCAAGGGCAAGGGCCAGCTCGAGGAAGCGGGACGACAACCCGATCGAATTCGGCAACGTGACGATCGATCCCAAGACATTGACAGGCAGAAGAGGGAAGAAGGAATTCCGCGTAACATTACGGGAAGTCTACCTGATGCAGTTTTTTGCCCAGCACGACGGCGAGGTCGTT
>JALGZP010000194.1 GCA_025774845.1 bacterium | reverse complement strand
TTACAAGCGAAACGGCATCACCGACCCCAGGCGAGATATCGATATGGCGGAGCTGTATGAGCCCTCGAACTGGGAAGAGATGAGTCTGTGTGAACACTTCCATTTGTGTGAGGAGAACGAGGGCTGGAAACTGATCGAGCAGGGGGTAACCGAGATGGACGGAGAGTTCCCGGTAAATCCTTCCGGGGGCGTGATTGCGACCAACCCGATCGGGGCGACCCCCACCATTCGTGTTGCCGAGGCAGCGCTGCAGATACGAGGGGATGCTGGCGAACACCAGGTCACCAAGGATGTCGAGACAGCGCTTGCAAGTGCCTTGGGCGGTCCTAATTGGACGGTGCTGACGCTGCTGAAGCGGTCCTTGTAGGAGAGACAATAGTGGCAGAATCTTCCAAGAAACAGGAAAAACAGCCGGAATACATTACCGTGAACATCGATGCGCCCCGTAAGTATCGGTGGTCTACGGGAAAGTACATCGGTAGAACGTACAAAGAGGCTAAGGAAAACAAGAAGCTTGTGGCGAACCGGTGCGTCAAGTGCAAGGAGGTCTTATGGCCACCGGTACAGGTTTGTGGAAGATGCAAGGTTGAGGCAGGCGAAGACTGGGTGGAGTTGTCCCAAACCGGAACCGTCATGCAATATACGTATCTTGTCTATCCTTTGTGGGATCCGCACTACGGCGAAAAATTCGCGAATCCTCATCCGAATGCGATGATTCTCCTGGATGGTGGCGTTTATATTCGCCACTTCCTCGAAGAAACCGATGCGGAAAAGCTGAAGGTAGGAATGCGGGTAGAGGCAGTCTGGAAAGAGGATGATGAGCGTGGCGAGGGAGCAGCGGACGTCAAGTACTTCAGGACGATTCGTGAGTAGGGGGATCTGAGATGGCAACGACGAGGAAGCTGGAAGATCAGGATGTCTATGTTTATGAGGGGCAGATCTATATTCCGAATACCTACACCGCGGGCGCATTGGGGACGAGGGTTCTCACGAGCTTGAGAGACAAGAAAAAGATCATGGGGATCAGGTGTCCCAGCTGTAACCGGGTGTATGTTCCACCCCGGTTGACCTGCAAGGATTGCTTTTCACAGCTGGATGAATTGATGGAAGTGAGTGACAAAGGTACGGTCCTTACCTACACTGTTGTGAGTGAGGGGAATACTTGTCAACCTGTACCGTCCCCTGTGATATATGGCATCGTCCAGCTGGATGGCGCGGATAACGGCTTTGTCCATATGCTGGGGGGCGTCGAAGCGGAGCAGTTCAGGATCGGGATGAGGGTGCAAGCCGTCTTCAAAGAAGAGCGAAAGGGCAGCATCCTGGATATCAGATACTTCAAGCCGCTCTCGTAAGGCATGAAGACACGGCAACGGGCTCTTCTGCTCACGGGTCTGCCTGGTGTCGGCAAGACGACGGTGATCCGGAAGGTGGCCAGAGCCTTGTCAGGCAGGGCGGTGCGAGGATTCCTCACAGAGGAGATACGGATCAGGGGTCAGCGTGTCGGCTTTCACATCGAAAGCCTGGATGGTCAGCTGGCCACACTGGCCCATGTGGACTTTCAGTCCTCTTATCACGTCGGGCGCTATCGTGTTGACGTCGAGACCCTGGAGGGCATCGTGGACTCCTCCCTGGCTCTCGATCGCCAGGTCGAGGTCTACCTGGTGGACGAGATTGGCAAGATGGAGTGCCTCTCGGAGAAGTTCGTTACGGCCTTGACGAAGCTCCTGGACTCCGGGCCTCCAGTGGTTGCCACAGTTGCACGGCAGGGGGGCGGTTTCATCGCCGGCGTCAAGCGAAGACCCGATGTGGAGCTCCATGAGGTTACCAGGCAGAACAGGGACGAGATGCCCGATACAATTCTGAAGTGGCTGGCCGGGGCGAGCGGCTGACCGGAGGACGACAGGGTCCCTCCGATCAGCGGAACCTGGGTTCGATGCCACCTCCTCTTGCGCAGTCGTGGATCTCGGAGTTCTCGATCACACGGCTGCCGATGCTGTCGGTGTATCCGAGGGAGCGAGGCCTTCCGGGCTCAGGCC
>JALGZP010000100.1 GCA_025774845.1 bacterium | reverse complement strand
GTCCGATAACCGGCGGGACGTCCGCGACAGGTCCATCGACGGCGGAGATATCCCCAACGGAGTATCCGAAGAAGCTCCGGCCGTAAGTACCGGCGATGAGTACCCGGTCACCCGCTTTGAAGGCTAGCGCATTCACGACGACGTTCGGAAGATCGGACCCGAGCATACTCCAGGTGGTGCCGCCGTCGACTGTCTGGTAGACACCCACATCCGTCGCGACGAAGTAACGGGTTGAATATGCGGGATCTACCACAAGATCGTTGGCCGGTGCCTCCGGGAGATTACCCGATATCGATACCCATGTACTGCCCAGATCCGCGGTACGAAACACATGCGGCAGGGGTTCGGCCCACCGGAAACCCGAGATGGTCACATATGCCGTTTCTCTCGAGAAAGGATCGGTCCGTACAGACGTGACCCAGCGGTCGGGAAGCCCAGCGGAAACATCTGTCCAGCCGGTGCCTCCGTTGGTTGTCACATAGACAAGTCCGTCGTCGCTTCCCGTCCAGATCACATCTGCGTCGAGCGGCGACACGGCAACGGTGGTCAGAGTGCCGCGCACCTGGCCCGAGTTGTTGTCGTGAGGCCCACCGGTCAGATCACCGCTGATCGCCGTCCAGCTGGTATTGGTTACGCTCCTGTAAAGTTTGTTGGTCCCGAAGTAACGTTGGTTGATGTCTGTCGGATCCTGAAGCATCGGCGAGTTCCAGTTGGTTCTATCCGTACCGCCGATCCCATCCATAGCGCCGGTCCAGCCGTAACCGCCATCATTTGAATAGTAGACGTTCCCGTACTGGTACTGCGCCCAGATACGGTCAGAGTTGCTCGGATGAATCACCGGCTGGAAACCATCTCCGCCGAGGATCCATTCCCAATCACCCGTAGCCCCGGTCAGCGTCCGGACGGTGCTATTGTCCTGCGAGCCTCCGTAGAGGGCGTCCGGGTTGCTCGGATCAAGCGCGACCCGGTAGATCTGGGTTATCGGAAGGTCATACAGCTCATTCCAGGCGGTTCCGCCATTCGTAGACCGGTATACTCCGCCGTCGTTGCCGTTATAGATCACCGGGCTGACACCCGACCCGAAGTCGAGACCGTGGTGGTCGACATGCATGCCGCCCGACGCATCGCTGTATGATGCCCCTCCGTTTGTACTCCGGTAAAAGTAAAGCCCCAGAACATATATAATGTCGGGATCGATGGGGTGTGTCCGCACGTTTCCGAACCACCAGCCGTACGAGGCGAACACACCGGAAAGCGACCCATCGTTGGTCTGGGTCCACGTGCTGCCACCGTTGGTGGACTTATAAAGGGCGTAGAAGTAGCCGGTTTTGTCGGCATAGATCGCATGCATCACATCCGGCTGTGAAGCGCAGAGACTCAAACCGATTCGCCCCAGATCTCCGGATGGCGCCGGGAGCCCCCCTCCCACCAGGTTCCACGTGTCACCGCCATCAGTCGTTTTGTAGACTGCGCAGGTCGGTCCACCGTATCTGTAGTGCTCCGGACGTCGAATTCGCTCCCACATGGCGGCCAGTAGCACATCCGGGTCATCCGGACGCATGATGAGATCGACACACCCGGTCGAATCGCTGACGAAGAGGACCTGCTCCCACGTGTCACCACCATCGGTCGTTCTGTAGACTCCGCGCTCAGAGCTTCCTTCCCAGAGATGTCCCATCGCGGCAACAAAGATCCTGTCCGGATCGGTGGGGTCGATCTTGATACGACCGATCGAACCGGTATTCTCCAGCCCGATTGCCTCCCAGGTGTCGCCCCTGTCGGTAGAACGGAAGACCCCCGCCCCACCGTAGGCCACGCTGCCACCACCCGGATTGACTTCACCGGTCCCCGCATACACCACGAGCGGGTTCAGCGGGTCGATCGCCAGTGTCCCGATTGAAAGTGACGCCTCGTAATCGAAGAGTTCGGTCCATGTCGCACCCCCGTCGAGACTCCGGAGAACTCCACCTTCAGCGGCTCCGGCGTATACAATGTCATCATCCGTAGGATCGACGGCGATGTCGGTGACACGGCCGCCGATGTTTGTCGGTCCCATGGCAGTCCATGACCCGGATTTCGCGAACGCCTTATCCCTCAGCGTCCGGGCCTCAAGCTGGGCTCTCTCCCAATCCTTGCGATCGATCCGGCCGAACGGGTAGGCTCGCTCAACGAAGAACCAGGGGTTCGGAGCTCTCGGAATCAATCCGTCCCCGGGGACCTGCGAGTGCTTGCGGGCAGGCTTGACCTCGACGGTTGAATCTTCCTCCCCGGGTATAAACTCGTTCTCGTTGAAGATCGTGGGTACGATCACTGCGGCCACGATAAGGAGCGCCAGGGACACAACAACGACCCATGTTCGCGTCTTTTCAAACGTTGTCTGGAAACATGACATAACACCCTCCAATGCGTATAGTCTGAAGTCTATTATACCACATAATTCGGTGATAGTTCAGTAATTATGCGGAATGCAGGGCTCGCGCGCGGGGTGCTTGACTCCCCGCGGGTGCCATCTTAGTATTACTATAACAGACAGGCGGTGTGATTACCCGGCCGCCTGAAGACAATGCAGGGCTTATAAGTAGAAAGGAGAGTCACGTGGGAAACAGGTTTGAAACCTATGGTGATTTCAGTTGGTGTGAGCTAATGACCAGGGACGCGGATGCGTCCAAGAAGTTCTATGCGGATGTTTTGGGCTGGGAGATGGAAGCAATGCCGATGGGCGAGGGCAGTTCGTATACCGTCGTCAAGGCCGGCGGAGAGGCTGTTGGCGGCATTATGGCGATGCCACCCGAGGTCCCGGCACAGGTTCCCACCCACTGGGGAGCATACGTAACTGTAGAGGACGTCGATGCCGTCGCCAAGAAGGCACAGGACATCGGGGCAACCGTACTGGTTCCCCCCACGGACATTCCCAACGTCGGGCGCTTTTGCACTTTCCAGGACCCGCAGGGAGCGGTTCTGTCGGTAATAGCTTACATCAAGAAGGCGGAGTAGCGTCCCAAAACGCTTAATCTCAAGACCGCAATCTAGCAGGGGTCAGAGCTCAGAAATTGCGCACTCTCCACGTAGGAGACCGACAATATCAAGTGTCTAGTCGGCGCGCAATTTCTGAGCTCTGACCCCAAGAGAATTGCGTCAGGGTTTGGCGGGTTGGGGAAATGAGTCAAGCCACGTGACCAGGAAGTCACGATGGGTATCGTTGTAACCCACAATACCGATCAACCTGTCCGCTCTCGGTCCGGCAACGATAAGACCGTGCCAGCTGTCGGTGATCGCGAGAATACGGCCCTCATCGAAGGGTAAGCCTTCAACATCCTCGGTCGTTGGCTCACCTTCTGCTGCGACTTCCGACCATTTGAGAAGCTTCTCACCTGACGTGTCATCGGTGACAAATACAGTGACCGTATCGCCTGCATTTCCGTAGTCGATGGTGTAGACCCTGGTCAGGAAACCCCGGCCCAGGAATGACTCCGCAAACACCTTCTCGGTATTCGGTATCCGGCCGGGGCCCGGGATGAGTGCAAACATCCCGGGCAGTTCGCCTGTACCCGGCAGCAAACTGTCCACGGCTGTCGCTATCGATTCGATACCGGCGGAAATCACATCAGACTCCTCGTAACTGGTCAGGGTGACCATGTACCGGCCCCTGACGAACAGCAGAACCGAGCCGAGTGAGAAACCCGCGACACCAAGATTGACCGTATCGCTCGGGTAAGGTCTTAGAGTGGTAAACATACCGAATGCCAGGTCAGGATCGGTAAAGCGGTAGAGATCGACTATGATCTCGTTGTCTTGCTTGTGGTAGTCTGCCACTGTGACGTCGGCAAAACCGTACTTGTGATACATCTCCGCTGCACCGTTGATGTACTCGAACAACGAATCCCCGGCAAAACTTCTTATCTCCTCTGCGCGGGTCCACCCCGTCGAGGCGATTTCAGCCGGAAGCGCGTTCGCACCTGTCGCCTGAGTTACATCTTCAGAGCCACCGCAAGACGGAATGAGAACCAGCAGCATCATGCCTGTAAGGCTTATCCGGGCAATTGTATTCATCACATACTCCTATCCGGTTTTCAGAATTAATCTGACTCATATTTCCGCACCCACACAGTAAAGTCAAGCGAAACCCATGATGCGCCAGGTCATGACCCACTACAAGTTGCGATCTAACGCGGGGGAATGCGTATTCTATGCCAAACATTACCGATCTGACTCGTTTTTTGGCCATTCTGAGGTCGCATTGTGGGAAATGGGAGTGTCTACGTCTTAATTGACAAAAGAATACTTATCTGGTATCCTTTGGCGCATTCAGATAGAGCGGAGTCTCGAGTTTTTAACCCAAGGAGGTTGCTCATGGCTGGAAAGCTATTTGTCGGCATAGTGTTGATTGGTTTAGTAGCTGCTTTGATCACGCTTTCGTCAGGTCGCGCTGACGCACAGTCGCCGCCGGAGCAACTCGGGGCGGCCCCATGCGGAACAAGGCTCACACAATCAGAGATCGATGCCTTCCTTGCGCGGTGGGCTGCTCCGCCGCCAGAGCAAGTCCCGCCCCCGCCGGGACCACCCTACTGTATTCCGATTGCCGCGCATATTGTGCGCACCTCGGCCGGAACCGGTGGGCTGTCACTCACCAGGTTGGATCAGGGTATCGTAGACTGCAATGTCGCTTACGCAAATACCGATATGACCTTCTACCTGCTTAGTGTCGATTACATCAACAGCGATGACTATTACTACAATATCGATACCGGTGCAGAGATCGATGCGCTGCGGGGCGAGAATGTTATCGCCAACGCGGTCAATGTCTATTTCACACCGAATCTGGATGGAGGAAGCGGTCCCATATGCGGCCGGGCATCCTTCACGACTTCGGCTGTCCAGGGTGCGGTGATCGCCAACGGTTGCACGGGACTTTCGAGCAATCCGACGACGTTTCCACATGAGCTCGGGCACTACTTCGACCTCTTCCATACGCATGAGACTTCATTCGGAGCGGAACTGGTCGACGGCACGAATTGTGGAGTTGCCGGCGACCTTCTGTGTGATACCCCAGCGGACCCGCGGCTTCGCTCCTCTGCTCCCGGCCAGAACGTTACCTCAGATTGCATTTACTATGGCGCCGAGACAGACGCCAACGGTGACTCATACACTCCAGATACGCACCAGCTGATGTCATACGCCCCGAAGACCTGCCGGGACGACATGAGCCCTATGTCTGAAGCCAAAGCCCAGGCGACGCTGCTTAACCTGCGTGCCAATCATCTGAACCGAGGTTGTATGCCGGTCGCGGACGCCGGGCCGGACCTTTTAGTTGAGTGCACGTCACCCACGACAACCGCGGTCATGCTGGATGGAACGAGTTCAAGTGATTCAGACGGTGACCCTCTCGACTACCTGTGGTCTGCACCGGGCGTTGTCTTTAACGACAACACGTCCCCGACTCCCACCGGTCAGTTTCCGCACGGCACCACGACTGTGACCCTCCAGGTCACGGACGGCACCTTTAACGTCACCGATGAGATAGATGTCACTATTGTTGATACAACACCTCCCGCCATCGCTTGCCCGACACCGGTGACCGTTGAATGCACCGAAGCCGGTGGCGGTGTGCTGGCAAACGACCCTCAGCTCGCGGCTTTCTGGGCGGGCGTATCCGCGAGTGATATCTGCGACCTGAATCCGGTCATTGCCGATAACGCACCGGCCATCTTCCCGATGGGTACAACCACCGTAACATTTACCGCGACAGATGATCACAACAACCAGAACGACTGCGATGTAGATGTTACTGTAGAAGACGTGACGCCACCGGATATTGTCTGTCCTGATGATATGACAGTTATATGTACCGGAGCGGGTGGCACTCCTGCCGACAACGAACAGCTCGATCCGTTCTGGGCCGGTGTATCTGCTACCGACGTCTGTGATCCCAATCCGGTTATCACGGACGACGCACCCGGGTTCTTCCTTATCGGAACCACCCCGGTCACTTTCACCGCAACCGACCTCGACGGTAACGACAACAGCTGCATTGCGAATGTCACCGTGGAGGACCGCGGGCTCAATCTCTGGCTGGATAGTCTCCTCGCAAACCCCGGAGAAAACCTCCTCGTGCCTGTCTACATCCAGGATGTGACCGGTTGGGGTGTCCTGGGCTTTGACATGGAGATCTGCTGGTGTGATCTCCCGGCCGGCCTGCTTGAGTTTGAGTACTGCCAGGTTGGTGAAGTGATGACGAACTCGGGCTGGGGTGACCCCGTATGCGGTCCCTGTGGTGATAACTGTATCAGCATTGCCGGTGCAGGCGCCGGGCCGCTCGTGGGTGAGGGCGTACTCTTCTATCTCAAGTTCGCGGTGAGCACGAACGCCAAGCCCTGCATGTGCTGTGACATCTGGTTCACCCACATAAACCTCTATGATCCTGAGGAACCGCTCAACGTCTGCTGGCAAGACGGCCAGATCTGTATCGACTGGTGCGATGTCGAGGGTGTGGTCAACTACTGGAAGTGCTGTTTCGATGAGTGCGATGAGCCTTATTTCATCAAGCAGCTCGATGGTGCCTATATGCATCTCACCGACTGTCTCGGGAACCACATCGAGAGCCAGTACTCGGATGCCGACGGCTATTACCTGTTTGACTGCCTCGATCCTCTGAATGCGATCAATACCTGTTACTGTGTGAGCATAGACTACTGCCCGATCCTTCCATGCGTTACCTCGATGGATGCGGCCCTTGTGCTCCAGAACGTGGTGTGCCTGGATGATCTGGATGACTGCGCGTTCAACTACAACGGTGGCATGGTCTATCCACAGCAGGTGGCGGCGGATGTCAACTGTAGCGGCGTTGTAACCTCACTTGATGCATCCTACATCCTTCAGTACTCGGTGGGGCTCATCAACATCTTCCCGTGTCCTGACCCCTGGAAGTTCTATGCGATTCCGGGTAACTGTGTTTCAACCTGCCCGGGGGAGATCGACTGGATTGGGGTGATGTACGGTGACGTTAACGGTTGTCCCGCGTGCCCGCCCGCCGGTCCTGTAATGGACGTAATCAGTCCGGCATCGGTCAAACTGGGTAGACCGGTCCACTACGATGACAGGGTCGAGATACCCATCAAGGTGAAGCAGACCTCTGAAGTGATGGCGGCCGATCTAGTTGTCGATTTCGACCCTGTGGACTTCAGCGTGAATGATGTCGAGGCCATCGGTCTTGCCAGCGGCTTCTCGATGGCCTTTAATCCCGTCGGCGGCAAGTTGTTCATAGGGATGGCAGGCACGTCCCGGTTCAGCGGTGACGGCAGGATAGCCAGGATCGTACTTTCCAAGAACTATCAGCCGATACCGTCGACGCGGGGTAAGGTCAGCATCGCGTCAGCCTATTTCAACGATGTCGAAGCTCAGGTCATCGGTGACAGGTCTGACTATAGGATGGAGTATGCGCTTGGACCGATCGCTCCCAACCCGTTTGCTGACGGCACGACGGTCAGGTTCACAATGGCCTCTGCCGGCAATGTCAGTCTTAACGTTTACAATGTCAACGGGCGGTTGGTGACCGCTACCTGCCGGCCAGCACAGTGTCAATTGGGACGGAAGAGACGTAACCGGGGACAGGGTAGCCCGCGGCGTGTACTTCTGTCGGATGACTACCGGGGGGATGATCGCCACAGAGAAGATGGTGTTCCTGGAATAGCCAATTAGAAACTCGAGGGAAGGGGAGTATGCCACGATCGCGTGCTCCCCTTTCTTCATCCAGTTGCCCAACCTCGGGTTGGTCTCCGGAAACAACACGCTGCTCAAAGTCATCGGCGGCATTTCGGAGGTAGACTCCGAACTCCTGGTAAAAGAGTAGGCTGGCCAACCCAGGATCCTCGAGAAGTCTCCTGGTGTATTGCATGACCCGGTCGATACCGTACTTGTTCACCAGATATTCGAGGAAATACCTGTACTCCATGGCAACAAACCCTGCCCTGTATTTGGTCGGGATCCTCCGGATCTGATAGTCTGCCCCCAGGATATCGAAGTAATAACCCTCATCAACCGCCAGCCTCAGGAACTCCTGCCTGGCGTTATCCGCATCCGGCCTCACGTAGTAGGCAGGAAGACCTTCAACAAACCAGGCGGGAAGCATCGATCTCCCTGAGAATGATGTGTTCTGAAGCAGGATTGCGGCTGCAAGACCGCGGTTTAGAAGCCTGAAGAAGTTGCCTGTCTCCGACCGCTGCAAGGCCGAGGGAAGGGCCAGGACCGTACCCGCTGATGAGACGTAAAGGCCCGCACCCCTCTTCCAGGTGAATCTCCAGGAGTCACTGGTGGTCGCGGTTAGGACCAACCTCACCGGCTTTGTGAACTCAAGACCGTAGAACAACTCGACATCCTGGACTATTCCATCAATCCCCGCAAGGCCTTCATCCATCATGAAGCCCTTCGGCGCAATAAGCAGTACCTCTGCAAATGGGACTTCGACATACCCGGGTTTCACAGGTGACCACGGGAAGAGACGCCCAAAAGGAAACTGGAGAACCGCCAGCGCCACGACGGCAAGACACGCCATCTTCACTAGTCTCTTTCGCATGAATCAAGGTCCTTGAGTCCGGAAATTGGCCAGGTCCCGTCGATAATACTAGTATTATCGGCAAGTCCGGCGTATCGCTTGAAACAGCCCTGATGTGCGGATCTAGAACTCGCCCTCGCCCCCGAACTCTTCATGATCGTCACGCCTCCGGCGCTCGGGCTTGAAGTTGTTGAAATTGTAGCTCAGCGTCAGCGTGACCACGGGTGACTCGCGGTCAAACAGAATGGAAGAGTAGAAATCCGGACCCTCGGATGTATTCTCAAACTTTGCCGTCCCGAAGACATCCCGCACCTGGAGCGTCGCAGTCAGCTTCTTACTCATCATGGTCTGCTTGAGCGCCGCATCCGTCATAACAAAGCCCTTGCGTTCTCCCTGGGAGGATGCGGTCGGGCTGTTATAGATGCCGTTTACCTGAAGGCGTGTGGATTCTCCGAACTTAAAGGTGTTGTTGAACCGGACGTTCCAGTTGAAACTCCCCTCGGAAAACGGTGCATCGTACAGGGTTCCCTCGACACGGTAGTCATAGAGATTCCCCATCAGGCTGAGGCTCCACCATTTCACCTGATCGATATTGAGCATAAGCTCGGTACCGAAGGTGTAATCGGTCCCAACGTTTTCAATCGTATGGAGTAAGACATTATCGGCATATACCGAACGAACCCGCTCAACCTTGTTGTGTGTAAACCTGTAATAGGCCTCAGCGGACAGCATGGTGGAACCGAAGTGCCTCTGGTATGCAAGCTCATAAGAATCGATGTATTCAGGTTTGAGACCGGGGTTGCCTTTTCGCACACTGTAGGCATCCCACCAGGTGATGAAAGGCCCGAGGTACCAGTGCCGCGGACGATCAAGCCTGCGGGTATAACTTAAGAGCATCTGATGGCCCTTCGAGTATTCATATGAGAAATGTACCGTCGGAAAATAGTCCCAACGATCGATGGAAAAGCTCTCACCCGTATCAAGAAGTTCTGTCCGGCGATCCGTATACTCCCCCCGGATGCCACCCTGGTAGCCCAATCCCCCCACCGTACCCGAGTAGATCGCATAGAGAGAATGGATGTCACGATGGTATTCGCTTGTGTGGCTGTATTGCTCCCGGAATTCATACCGGAGACTGTCCAGATTATACTCATACATCCTCGAAGTTGCGTCCGTCCGATCGAACCTGCTCTGGTAGCCGGCTTCAATCTTCCTGCCCTCCCCCAGCGGCAGGGTGTAATCGAGTTTCGTCCTGAGTCGTGTTCCCGGACCCTCATCAGCAGAACGCTGGCCGCTCGTCAGGACCCCGCTCATATCCCGAAGCTCGTTGGTTGATTTCCCGTCACCGGTCCGCCGGCTGAACGTCACCTCGCCGGCTACCTCGTGTCCGTTTCCATCGAAAGTGTGGCGATAATCTGAGCTCAGTGAGTAGAACTCACCGCCATGCTCCCAGAGGCCTTCACTGATGTATGAATTGAGGACACCATCGCCGCTCATCCACTCATCGAAGCCGCGACTCGAACTCCTCTCCATCGCCCGGTCCCCGACCCTGGCCTCTATATTCAAAACATCCTGGGGGCTGAGATAAAGATCGATTCCACCCCTTACGCCGTACATCGTCCGCTTCCAGGTCGACTCGCCATCCGAGGTAACGATGGTCGTATCGGCGCCCCTGTAGGTACGGTTCTCCGTCTCCATGGTCCCGGGGAATTCCCGCCGGTTATAGTCCGCTGCGATATATGCATTGAAGCCTGTTCGCTTGATATTGACGAGAAAATCCCCGCCGTACTTATAGTTGAGCCCCACATTGAGATTGATCGTACCGCTGACGCCCTCGAGTTTGCTCTTTTTCGTCACAATGTTGATTATGCCCGAGATCCCGTCGGGGTCGTACTTCGCTGACGGATTCGTGATGATCTCGATGTTGTCGATTGTGCTCGCCGGTATCTGTTGAAGAACGTCGTTCGGATCGAGCACGGTCGGCCTTCCATCGAGGAGAACCGTAAAGCTCTGGCTCCCGCGCAAACTGACATTACCGTCGATATCAACCGTGACCGACGGAACGTTTTCAAGAACATCGACGGCTGTACCCGAGGTCGTCGTGTAGCGTTTGCCCACATTGATGATTTTCTTATCGATCTGGTACACGATGTCCGGCTTGTCTGCAGATACCTCGACTTCATCAAGAGCTATAACCGAACGCTGAAGGGCCACCGTGCCCACATCCACGCTCATCTGCGGAGGCATGACCTGGATGTCCTCTATCCTCTCAGTCCGGTACCCCATGAACTTGATCTCGAGATCGTAGTTGCCCGGGCGGACGGGAGTGAGTTCGAAGTGTCCATCCTTGTGAGTTATGGTACCCGTGGCCTGGGAACCGCTTGATCTGTCGAAGAGGATCAGGTTCGCGTATTCAAGTGGACTGTCGGAGACCTCGTCTATCACGCGGCCATTGATTGTGCCTCCTGCCCCGCCACCCTCTCTCCGGCCTCGCATACCCTCATGCTGTGCTCCCAGGTGCCCTGCGCCCAGGGTAATTATGATCATGATCAGTAACGAAACTCGTACCCTCACTATTGGTGCTCCTTTCGAGTATATATACCTCAATTGAATACATCTGAAGTAATTGGGCAACCAAGCGTTATCTCCCCCGTATGTATGAAAAGTGAGCAGTCACCTCCAGGTATTCCTCAGGGAAGCTGCTCGGCAAAGGCATGAAAGGCAAAGACATCTCGATGGCCCTCAGGCTTGTAAGATCCAGTGAACTGTGGGCATCGCTATCCAGCACCACAAGGTTCCTCACACGCCCGTCGGGCATGACGATGAAGCGCACCACGTTTGTACCGCTTATGGCGCCCATGTGCGTAAAAGCATATGGAGGGAACAGATGGCTCTCGACTTCCCGCTTCATGGCCAGCATATAGGGTGCAAAGTCCCAGTTATAGACGTTGAAACTGAGTCCACCCCGCCTCTCGGCGCTCGAAAGGAGATTGCTACGACTTGTGGATCTCCTGGTGCTCTCGGACTGCGGGTCGTTCTTCATCTCCTCCAGGAAGTCAATGCTGCGGGTCCAGGCCAAATCCCCCGTGTGCTCGCTCTGCATTTCAACTTGACGCTCGTTCATCGGGTCGGTCTGTTGCCCGGTCGCGTCCGGTCGCTCATATGCCGCAAACCGGAGATCGCCATCAGAGTATGGCTGTTCCGTATCCTCCATGTCTTTGGGATTCATGTCCGCAGCCCGTGCGTCCCGGTCCGATACAAGGTGAGTTGCTGCATCCGGCTTCTCTTGTCTGATGTCGTCCGGAACATCGATCAACTCGAAGACCGGTCTGTCCTCGCTTTGCTGGTCCCGGGCGTCCACTTTGACATCCTCGCTTCCCCACCTTCCCAGGCCGAATACAAGCAATATCAAGACGTGAACCAGGATTGAGATCGGGAAGTACAATCTGCTCGTTCTATGTGGTACTCTCATCGTTGCTCAAGCCAGGGGGCAATGATCTTCATTGGGTACTATACTCCTCCCTATATTTAGACAATCCTAACTTCATTCCTGTTCCCGGGTTAGCTAAAAACATCGATTGGGGCTCGGGGGGAGATTATTCCGTCTGAGCGGCAAATGCCTTCAGGATATCATCTGTATGGGCCCGCCAGCTTCCCCAGCTGTGTCCCTCGTGGTATTCGAACTGGGTGACCGTGTATTCTCTCGCGAGGAGCGCATCACGCAGGGCATAGTTGGATTGCGCTATCTCAGCCTCATAGGTGCCCCAGTCAAGGTAGAACTCGACATCCAACTCGGGGCCACTTGAGATCGTCTGAATGATCTGATTGCTGTTAACCCAGAAGGCACCCGACTGGCCTGCGCTGAATCCGAAGACGTCGGGGTGTCCGTGTGAAATGTAAACTGAGACAAGACCCCCGAGGGATGCCCCCATTACGCCCCGTTTCGAAGGGCTATCCAGGGTCCGATAATTCAAGTCTATATGCGGCACCAGTTCATCGACCATCATTTCACTGTATGCGGGGTTCAGCCAGTATTCGGTGTTGCGATTCACGGGCTCAACAAATACAGCGATCATATCCTGGATATCTCCCCTGTCGTGCAGGTAATCCAGAACGTTATCCATCCCGGCAAGTGTCAGATACTCACCACCGTCATTTACATAGAGCGTCGGGTAGGTCTCGGCGGGGCTCGTGGCATAGCCGGGAGGAAGATAGACATGGACATCCCGGTCATTCATAAGAACACTGCTGTGGAAGGAGAAGGTTTCGATTGTCCCGTGGTCAATGCCGGCATCGTAATTGATCTCCTCCGACTGAACATAGTCAGGCATGGCAAGCTCCGAATTGGCTCCGAAACCGCCGGGTACGGTGCTGGGATTCAGAGGATCGAGTATCCAGTCTCCCCCATCCAGTACGAGCTTATAGTCCAGACGGGCATCAGATTCAAAGGTCTTGGTGAGATAATAGAAGTCTGTGCCGGCAATGTGTGTCATCGGATCTGTAACCGGACTCCATCCGTTGAAATCTCCCGGAACCGTTATGCCTGATGAAAGAGCACCGCGGTATATGAAATGGGCCAGCGTATCCTCCAGGAATGGGATGCCAGCTGCAGAAGCTGTTAGCATGAACTCATCGACCAGTCCCCCGCGGTCCGCCGGCTCCGCAGAGGTCAGGGTATCGATGAAATCCTGGAAAGTTTGCTGCTCCCCACCACCGCCACCACCGACCGGGTTGCTGTCCGGATCACTCGAACAGCCCGCCAGCACGATAACTGCGAGCCCAA
>JALGZP010000193.1 GCA_025774845.1 bacterium | reverse complement strand
GAGTTGCTGCCCACCGTGTTATTAACCATGCCGTCTTCTATCAGAACTCCGCCATATGTGTGAACTTCGATTGTGTTTCCCCGAATGAGGTTTCCGCTTTGCATGGAGGTGTAGTTGTACATCCAGATCCCATTATGGTTATTGTATTTGATGATGTTGCCCTGCCCCTCTTCGATTCCTCCGATCAGATTACCTGAGCTATTGATTATCACACCACCGCAACCGTTGTGGATATCTCTGATCCACGTGTGGTCCGTCCCTATCTGGTTCCCGTATACATGGATGCTGTCGCAGGCCTCCCCGATCAGGAGACCGGTAGAGTTATCGCCAATGGCATTCCGCAAGATGACAGTGTTTTCCGCCGCCCACCCACAGTGAGAGAGAACGATACCACTCAGCTTGTTGCCCAGAGCGGACCCAAAGACATTGGTACCTATGTAGTTATCCCTTATAGTGTTATTCAGCGATACGCCGGTGATCTCGATACCGTTACCACGGTTGCCGGAGATGGTGTTCTCCCAGACTTCGCAGTCCGCTGTAGTGTCCAAGAGGATCCCGTTTGAATGGTTGGGAGCCGAATCGGTTACTGAGATGTTGAGGCCGATTATGTTTTGAAACACGTCGTTACCCCAGCCGGCAGCCGTTGAGTTCACCTCGACTCCATCACCTTCATTACCACCGACGGTGTTGCCCGGTCCGATTTCATTGTCGCAGGCATCAAGCGTTATGAGAATGCCGTTATCGTGGTTTCCTAGAGCGGTGCTTGCCGTAACCTCAAGGCCGACTATGTTGTCATGAACAATGTTCGCACAACCACCGCTTATGGCTATCCCGTTGAACCCATTGTCACAGACCTGGTTCTTGTATATTTCGTTATTCAAGCAATCTGGACCCTCGAGGCGGATCCCGTCCAGACTGTTACCTAGGGCCAACGTACCCGTAGAATTTGTGCCGACGCGGTTACCATAGATCTTGTTTCCCTGAGTGTCACCCTCAAGGTATATCCCGTGACCCCCGTTTTCTCTCACTTTGTTCTGCTCGTCCGTGTCGGAACCTCCGATTGTGTTCCCCGAAGGCCCACCAGTCAGATGAATGCCGTGAATCGTATTGCTCTTGATCCTGTTGTTATAGACCGAGTTCGAGTCGCAGTCCGAACCCGAGAGCTGGATACCGATATTGTTACTCACGATTATGTTCTTGTGGTCGACCCCCACTCCCCCCACCACGTTGTACCGGGCCACTCCCCCACCTGAAGGCTCGATCAGGACCCCGCAGTCTGAGAAATTCCGGATCTCAAGCCCGCGAACAACGCAGGATTCTGCCTCCATATGGAATCCGACCGGTAAGGTACCACCACCATCGATAGTGATCCCTCCGCTCGCGGCGGTCTCCCCCAGGATCACCGTCCCGTTGTCACTCAACCCCGGCAAGGCGCAGTCAAGTGCGATCGTACCGCTGAGACCGTCAAACCTGATATTGTCGGGTCCGGCGTGTGAGTTGGCAGTAGCCATGGCAAGACGCAGGCTACCCAGGATGATGACCGGGCCGCAGCTGTCATCAAGGGTCGTGACATAGTAGTCGGCGCCCAGAGCCGGGCCCACCTGCAGCACGGCGAATATGAAGAGTATGATCCCGACTCCTCTTCTTCCAGACATGGTTCCCCTCCTTTTCGAGCGAACCCAGAGCCACTAATCCGGACATAACTGGTCGTTGCTCTCAGAAGCAGCGGGCTCTCAGGGCTAACTCTCACACCAGGTCTCAAGGCCACACGAAGTCAGCTAGATCGATGTCATCTAAGAAAGACCGCCTTCCGACTCACCGCTTGGGAACCGGCCTCTAGCCGGAGGAAGTAGATGCCGCTGCCTACATGTCGGCCATGAGAGTCCAGGCCGTCCCAGATGACAGCATGCCTGCCGGTAGTCTGCAGGCCATCCCAAATAACCCTTACGAGGCGCCCTTGCACATCGTAGACCGAAAGTCTCGCATGTCTACTGCGGTCGATGGTATAAGAAGCCATCACCCGGGATGAAAACGGGTTGGGTGCTGCCGACAACTCAATTCCGGAGGGG
>JALGZP010000099.1 GCA_025774845.1 bacterium | reverse complement strand
TGGATTCGTGATCAACTGCTACCTGACGGTGGTGTGGTTGAGATACCACCACATACAGGGCAGGAACCCGCTGTTGACACTGGGTGTACTCCTCATGATCCTGGGCTTCACACTGATCTCGACGGGTCTCCTGGCGGAGCTGATCACCAGGATGGGCCACAGGGGCCGGAAGGAGTACAGCCTGAAGCAAAGACTCTCCCGGAACGAGATGAAGGAATCGCGAGATGCCGAAGCGAGTTAAGACGGCGGAGAAGCACGCATCTTCCCACCGCAATCTCGTGATCCTGCTTGTAGCGATTTGCGGAATCGCGATTCTCATCGGAACCCTCGCTTTCGACCGGCTGCCGTCGACCATCGGTGACAATGCGGAGTTCATGATCCTTGGCCGCGCGTTGGCCGCCGGGGAGGGCTTCCGCTACATGAGTCACCCCGACGCACGTCCCGCGACCAAGTATCCACCCGGTTTTCCCCTGATGCTTGCCGGCTGGATCAAGGTGTTCGGGAATTCCATATTATCAATGAAGATCAACGTGCTGGTATGTTATGTCGCTGCCGTGGTGATGACGTTTCTCCTGGGCAGGAGACTTCTTGGCGATGCGCTGGGCATGATGGCCGCGCTTCTTCTGACGTCATCGTGGACGGTCCTGATGTACTCTCACCAGGTGCTTTCCGACATTCCATACGCCATGTTAAGCCTGGTCGTGGTCTTACTGTTCTTAAGCCTTCCCCAACGGCGTTCGACGATGATCGCCGGTACCCTTATCTGCATATGGGCGTATTTCGTAAGAACCGCGGGGGTCAGTCTTGTTGCGGCCACGGTGATCTTCCTCATGCTCAAGCGCAGGAGGAGGGAGGGACTCCTGCTCCTCGGCGGATTCGTACTTGTTTCGGTGCTCTGGGCCGTACGCAACTATACCATGACCGGCGAAGGCAGCCGTTACATGGGTGTCCTGCTTGCAGCCAATCCCTACGATCCCGACAAAGGCCTGATTTCGTTCACCGGCCTTATTGGACGTGCCTGGACCAACCTGACGGGCTACGCGGGCTGGCTGCTCCCGCTCAACCTGCTGCCGGTAGCGGTCACGTCCGCCGCCGACGCGGGCGGCACGGCTCTGAGAACGGTGGTTTCCCTTATCATAGTGGCCATCTCTATCCTTGGCGGTTACACGCTCCGGAGGAAAACACTGCTCATCAGCCTCTACCTTATAATCTACGTTGCGGTCTATCTCGCGTGGCCGGATGTCTGGATGAGCGAAAGATTCATGATACCTGTGGCCCCGTTCCTGGCCATTTATCTCTTTGCGGGGTGCCGTAGGATTATCAGGTACTTCGAAGCAAAGCACCTGGCGGTCATGATCCTGTGCGCAGTACTTGTTCTTACCAACGTTTACACTCTGGCCGGGTGGACCCGCAGGGCCAGGGGCTATCCGCCGGGCTGGAGTGAGTACCTGGAGACAGCGCAGTGGGTCCGCGAATACACGCCGGAGCAATCGGTCGTCATGTGCAGAAAACCTTTCATGTTCTATCTTTTCAGCGACCGGAAGACGATTGCCTATCCTTTCACGCGTGATGGCGAGGTCATGCGGAAGCACCTGGCGGATTCGCGGCCGGATTACATCGTACTGGAGGATTTCGGGGGCGGCACATCGACGACGGAAGTATATCTGGTACCCGTCCTCAAGGAAATGTTAGCATACCTTGAGAACGTATATGCAACCGGAGAGCCTGTAAACATGGTCTTGAAATTCACGCCGCCGGGGCCAGAGGGGGAACGGTGACCCGCAAATTGCGGATTCTCATGCCATCGATATACTTCCCTCCCAGGGTGGGCGGCATAGAAAGCCACGTGTTCTATCTTGCGAGGGAGCTTGCCGCACGCGGTCACCGGGTCACGGTGATCACGACCAGAACCGAGAGCTCCTCTCCTCGTGAGGAAGTGATGGATGGAGTGCAGGTCAAACGCCTGCCGTCCTTTGGAAAACACTTCTTCGGTTGGATTCTAAGCAGCGTATTCTCGGTACCCTCGATTGTCTCAGGGGCACGGGGTAGTGACATCATGCACTGCCACACGTTTGCATTTGCGCTCGGCGGCAGCATCGCCTCGGTCTTACGCGGTTGCCCTCTTGTCGTAACCGTTCACTCCTCGCACTTCCTGAGGCTTGCGAAGAAGGCCCTGATGAGGCTCTTGCTCAAGCTCGTGCTCAGGCGGTCGTCCGTTCTGCTTTCCACAAGCAAGGAAATAGACGGTGTGGTCCGCGGGATGCTTCCAGGGGCGGAAACGCTTCCCATCGTAAACGGAATCGATACGGAGACCTTCCGACCGGTTGACCCGGGCATTTCCACGGACGACGGCGAGTTTCTGATAGTCTGTCCCAGACGGCTTGTCGAGAAGAACGGGGTGGAGTTTCTCATAAGGGCACTGGCTCATGTCGCACCGGAGATCAACCCAAAGGTGTATATCACAGGGGACGGCCCTCTGAAGAGCCACCTGGAGGGTATCGCAGAGGAGAACGGTGTGAGGGACCGGGTGGTCTTTATGGGTTCGGTTGAAAACGTGAAAATGCCTTCGATTTACTCATCGGCCGATCTCGTTGTCATACCTTCCCTGGTTGAGGCGACATCGATCGCCGCACTTGAGGCGATGGCTTGTGAGAGGGTCATCGTAGCATCGAATGTGGGAGGTCTTCCGGAGATCATCGATGAGCGTATAGGTGTTCTCACCGAGCCGGGGTCCCCGGAATCCATTGCCCGGGCCATCGAGAAGATCGCCGGCACACCGGATACCGGCGGGATGGGCCGTGAGGCCAGGAAGCGGGTCGAGGAGAGCTGGAGCATCAGGAGCATCACAGACATCCACGAGGAGATCTTCATCAGGCTAGTGGGGGAGGTATAGGGTGCTCAAAGTCGCGCTTGTGGTAGGAACACGGCCGGAAGCGATCAAGATGGCCCCGATAGCCATTGCGATCAAGAAGAACCGGAAGATGAAGCCGCTCCTCATCCTGACGGCGCAGCACCGCAGTATGTGTGATGACGTGCTCGATGTCTTCTCGCTCAAACCCGATTACGACCTGGACATCATGAAACCCCGCCAGTCCCTCTTCGAGGTCACGGCCAGGCTTGCGCGGAAACTAGAGCCGGTTCTGGCGGGAGAACGGCCGGACATTGTGCTCGTACAGGGGGACACAACGAGTACATTCATGGGAAGCCTGTGCTCGTACTACCTGCGGATACCCGTGGGACATGTCGAGGCGGGCTTGAGAACCTACAGGAAGTACAGCCCGTTTCCTGAGGAGATCAACAGGAAACTGACATCGGCTGCGACGGACCTTCATTTCGCTCCGACACGTGTGGCGAAAGCGGCCCTGCTTAAGGAAGGTGTGCGGCGCGACCGGGTATTTGTGGTCGGCAACCCCGTGATCGATGCCCTGCTCCATGTGGCCGGCAAGGACTACCCCTTCCGGAACAAAGACCTTGCCTCGATAGACTTCAACCGGACACGGGTTGTTGCCGTTACCGCCCACAGGAGGGAGAGCTGGGGCAGACCGTTCGTGAGCATGATGCAGGCCCTGAAGCAGATCGGCGCACGGCATGAGGATGTCCTTGTGGTTTTCCCGGTTCACCCGAATCCGAATGTACGTAAACCTGTGGAGAGGATACTCGGTAGCGCCAGAGGTGTATTGCTCGTCGATCCCCTTGATTACAGGGAGTTCGTGAAGCTACTCAAGAGCTGTTGTCTCATAATAACCGACTCGGGCGGAATCCAGGAGGAAGCTCCGTCACTCAAAAAGCCCGTGCTCCTGATGCGGGAGGTGACCGAGCGCCCCGAGGCCGTAGAGGCCGGCGCGGTGAAGCTGGTTGGTACCGATACGGGCAAGATAGTCGACGCCTGCACGAAGTTGCTCGATTCACGGCAGGCATACAACAAGATGATCGTCAGAAAAAACCCGTACGGTGACGGCAAGACCTCAGAGAAGATAGTCGACATAATCCTGAAGCGGCTGGACAGCATCGAGAGGGCGTAGGACGTGGACTCCAGATGGAAGAAAGCCATCGGTCTCGTGATAGCCGGTGTCATCCTGTTCTTCATGATCCGCAGTCTGATAACGGGTCTCGGTGAACTCGGGACTTATGAATTCAACATATCGTATCCGAGGGTCGTGGGTTCGTTTGCGGTCCTCGCGGTGCTGTTTCCGGTTTACGGTAAGGTGTGGCAATACATACTTCGCAGGTTCGGGTACGGGATAAGCTTCGGCAGGAGTATGAGGGTCTGGTTTCTGTCCCAGGCGGGCAGGTACATACCGGGTAAGGTCTGGTTCGCGCTGGGCAGGATATACCTGTGTGAACGGGAGGGCATACCTAAGACGGTGGCCACTGTTGCGATGGGTCTTGAGCTCGTGCTCGTACTGGGAAGCGCGATCATTGTGTTCGGCCTGGCCGCGGCCCTGAGCCCGTCAATGCCAAGCCGGCCTTACGCCCTGGGACTCCTGCTCGTTCCCGTAATTGTTGTCGCCGTCCACCCGAGGATCATTCGGGCCCTGCTCGTGAGGCTGCGCAGGATGCCGGCGGAGTTCAACCTGGGATATGCCGATACGCTCAAGATCCTGGCCTTTTACATGGCGTGCTGGTGTATCTATGGCGTGGGCTATTTCCTGATAGGGACTTCCTTCGATCTCGGTGGAGCGGCAAGCGATCTTCAGTCGGCCGGAGCCGGGCGTATGATTCCCGACATGATAGGAATAAACGCGCTTTCCTGGTCGGCCGGGCTCGTCAGCATTGTAACGCCGGCCGGTCTCGGTGTCCGGGAGGGGATCTCCGGAATCCTGCTATCACGTGTAGTCGACAAACCCTACCCGGTCTTGATCCCTCTGGTGGCACGCATCTGGGTGACACTGGCGGAGGTGGGGACGATCGGCATCGTCCTGCTTTGCAGGGGTAAGAAAGGCACCGAAGAAAGGAACCGGGCTTAAGATGAAGGAGCACAAAGAAGGAAGATCAAAGCAACGCCGCAAGGTCAGGGTACGCCGCGAGCGAAAGGGCGGTGATGCCGGGACGAAACCGCCCCGCGACGCAGCGCCGGTAGAGCGCTCAAAGCCCGATACGGGCCGAGACCGCCGGTGGGACTGGATCGCGCTCGGAGTGCTTGCGGTAATCGTGATTGTGATCTTCAGCGGTTTCATATTCACCGACAAGATGCTCTTCGGGACAGACATGATCCCCATGGGCTACATGATGCGCAAAGCTGTGGCCGACCACTGGAGAGCAGACGGGACGATCCCTGTCTGGAACCCTTACATACTCTGCGGTCTTCCCGTCGTCGATGCGATGCACGGTGACCTCTTCTACCCGGTCTCGGCCTTCTACGTGTTGATGCCTCTGCACAAGGCACTGGGCTACAAACTGATCCTGCATGTGTGGCTCGCCGGGGTCACGATGTATTTCCTTTTAAGGACGCTCGGGCTCAGGCGAAGATCATCCCTGGTAGGCGGCATCGCATACATGGTGGCTCCCTACTTCCTGTCGCTCACCTACGCGGGCCATGACGGCAAGATGTTCGTAACGGCGCTGTTTCCTCTGTGCATTGCTCTCCTGGAGCGGCTCCTGAGGCGACCAGGGCTGATGTACTCGGCCCTCTTCGGTGGATCGGTCGGTCTTCTGCTGCTCACGGCCCACCCCCAGATGGCGTACTTCGCAAGTTGGGGTCTGGGGATCTATCTGGTACTCAACATTCCGCGGCTGTTCAAGAACGGCACCCTTGCCAGGTGTGTAGGATTTCTACTTATCGCTGTTATCGTCGGGATCGGAATCGGTTGCGTACAGCTACTTCCGACCTATTTCTATACGACCAATTACTCACCTCGAACGGGCGGTGTGGATTTTGACTTTGCGACCAGCTGGTCACTTCATCCCGAGGAGATACAGCTACTTCCGACCTATTTCTATACGACCAATTACTCACCTCGAACGGGCGGTGTGGATTTTGACTTTGCGACCAGCTGGTCACTTCATCCCGAGGAGATCGTATCACTGCTCTATCCTTCATTCGTGGGGTACAACGATTCCTACTGGGGCCGGAATCCGTTCAAACTCAATGCGGAGTCTCCGGGACCGCTTATACTTCTACTGGCGATCGGCGGCTTCATACTCCTCTTAAGAAGGAGGGAGATGCTGCCCTGGCTGGTCCTCTTCATCTTCTGCCCGATCTACGCGCTTGGTGCACACACGCCACTCTTTAAAGCGATTTTCTATGGAGTGCCGGGTGCCAAATTCTTAAGGGCACCCAGTATAATCATGTTCATGTTCTCATGTTCCGCGAGCGTGCTCGCCGCATTCTTCATTGATTCACGCCTCAACAGGAAGATGAATAACTCCGGGAGACGGCTTATAACGGGGCTTATCATCTTCGTGGTTTTCGCTACTATAGTGTTTACGGCGGGTAGAGGGGCGCTGCTCGATGTATGTAGGAACTTCTATACCGGTATGGAGGGGAAGGCGGGGGCGATGGCCCTGGCCGGCCGCGCCCTCAACATAGACGCGGTTCTCTTGCTCGTATTCGGAGGCCTTACACTGGTGCTCATTCACACCGCCTACGCCAGGAGATGGCGGGGAGCATTGTGGCTCGGGATCATTTCAGCAGGCATCCTTGTAACAAGCCTGTCGCACTCACTCCGCTTCATTGATTATATTGGTGTTGGGGAATTCCAGCGTATGGACCCGATGATTGAGTATATAAGTGAGGATGACGACACATTCAGGACGCTGCCGGTGACCGGATCGAGCTTCTATAACAGAAACTATCTTCCCCTGTTCGGCCTGGAGACGGCCAACGGCTTCTATGACAACAGAATAAGGTATTACGATACGCTATCGGGAGAGGGCTTCCAGAATCTGTTCCACACGAATATCATGGGGATCACCAACATCAAGTACATCCTGACCGGTCAGCGGGTCGAGCATCCCGGGTTGGCTCTGAGACGTGACTTCGGGCAGGCCTTTGTTTATGAGAACAGGGGGTTTCTGCCTAGAGCGTTTCTTGTGCATAATGCGGTGGTCGTCCCGGATGATTCCGCCGCTGTCGATATCATGATGCAGCCGGATTTCGATCCGTCGGGGACCATAGTCCTGCACGGTGGCGAGCCACTTGAAGGTGATTCAACTGCCGCCGCAGGCGAAACGGTCACGATCGAGCGCGAAGAGCCAGGCGAGGTGGTGATCAGGGCCACCGTGACGAGCCCCGGATATCTCTTTTACAGCGGCAACTATCTGCCATACTGGAAGGCCTATGTGGACGGCGGGGAGGTTCCCGTGGTTAGATGCGATGTAGCGATGAGGGCGGTCTATCTGGATCCCGGGGACCACACGATCGAGATGAGGTATGTGTCGCGGTGGTACCGGACCGGAGCAGTGGTCTGTCTCATATCCTGTCTCTTTGTCGGGCTGAGCGTGCTGGTCGGCCTCAAGCTTGGAAAGGGGAGAAGCAGACGTGCCTGATACGATCATCGTTGTACCGACATACAACGAGAAGGAGAACATAAGCAAGCTGGTTCCCATCCTGCTTGACATCGGTCCGGATATCGGGCTGCTGGTGGTGGACGATAATTCCCCCGACGGAACCGCAGAATACATCGAGGCCGTCGCTGCGGAGAACCCCCGGGTCGAGCTGATACGGAGACCGGGTAAGATGGGTCTGGGTTCTGCATACATAAGGGGTTTCAAGGAGGCCCTTCAGCGGGGAGCCAGGTATATAGTACAGATGGATGCCGATTTCTCACATGATCCCAAGTACATACATGATTTGCTTAAAGCTATGGATGATCATGATCTCGCTCTCGGATCTCGCTATGTCAAGGGCGTCAACGTGATCAACTGGCCGATGCACAGACTCTTGCTGAGCTATTTCGCAAACGTATATACGAGGGTTGTCATCGGTATGCCGATCCATGATGCTACATCGGGTTTCAAGTGCTTCAAGCGTGAGGTCCTGGAGGCCATAAAGCTCGAGGAGATCATATCGGATGGATACTGCTTCCAGATCGAAATGACCTTCAGGGCGTGGCTCCGGGGATTCCGCATCAAGGAGATACCGATCGTTTTCGTCGACCGCCACTCCGGATCGTCGAAAATGTCAAACAGGATAATCAGGGAAGCCATCTGGAAGGTATGGTGGCTTAGACTCAGGGCGCTTTTCAAACGACTCTAACCGGTATGACAGACAAAGAAATCTCGATCATCATAGTCTCCTACAACACCAGGGATTTCCTCAGGAAATGTCTCGGGTCGCTTGGGAGTGACGCATCGGGTCTCGTCGGAGAGATCATCGTGGTCGATAACTGCTCGGGTGATGAAAGCATCGCTATGATCGAGCAGGAATTTCCTCATGTGACCCTGATAAAGAACACTGCGAATCTCGGCTATGCACGTGCCGTGAATCAGGGGATACGCGAGTCCCGGGGGCGCTACTGTATAATTCTCAACCCGGACATTGAGACCACCGGAGATGCGATCAAGAACCTCTGGTCATTCATGGAGGCCACTCCCGACGCGGGTATCGCGGGCGCGAAGCTCTTGAATCCCGACGGCTCACTTCAGATGTCCTGCCGCACCTTCTATACGGTGCCCACGGTGCTCTTGAGACGAACGTTCCTCGGTAAGGTCTTTCCGAATTCCGGACCGGTACGGCGGCACCTCATGCTGGACTTCGACCACAACTCCGACAAACAGGTGGACTGGGTGATCGGGGCCTGCATGATCGTGAGGCGGGAAGCGTATCAGGCGGTCGGAGGTATGGACGAGCGGTTCTTTCTCTACTTCGAGGATGTGGACTGGTGCTTCCGGATGAAGAAGCACGGGTGGAAGGTCTACTACGTGCATTCCGCGGTGATGGAGCATCACCACCGGCGCCAGAGCGCGAGACTGCTGCCGGACAGCAAGCTCCTGAGCCATCTGTTCAGCACACTGCGGTTCTATGACAAGTGGAGCCCGGCCGCATACGGTCTGAAGCGCGAGCGGAGGATACTCTCGCTTGTCGGAACAGTCGCGGTCGATATCATTCTGATAAACCTGTCGTTCGTACTGGCCTATTACTTCAGATACGCCATGGTACCCTACATGACAAACCCGCTGTTTTCGATCCAGATATACCGCGGGTTCATGATCTTCGTCAATGCTGTTTGCCTGTTTTCCTTTGTGTATTCGGGACTCTACCGGTCTTCGAGAAAGACCAGTTTCGTAAGAGACCTGATTCGCTTTTCACGCGCGATCCTCTTGAGTACACTCGTGATCATGGCGTCGACGTATCTTACCAGAACCGTCGCTTACTCCAGGTTGATCGTGCTGGTCTTCTGGCCTGTCTCGGCGCTGCTCGTCACAACCGGAAGGGCGGTGGTCAGACGCCTGCACCAGCTCGTCAGACAGAGCTTCTTCGACCTGCGGCGGATAGTGATCATCGGTGAGGACAAGGATGCCGCCGACATGCTTGACACAGTGGTCTCGGCCGGTGACGGCGGATATGATTTCGTGGGCTATGTCGTCCCCGGTGGGAGGGATGTGAAGACGGACTTGAGACCTCTCATAGGTGATGCGGATCGAATCGGGAGTCTTGTCATCGAACAGCGGGTGAACGAGGTTCTTGTTTGTGACAAGCAGCTGTCGAGAGATGAGATAGGCAGAATAATCGTAGCCGCCAGGAGTTCGGGGGCGGAAGTCAAGGTCGTGTCCGAGGTGACGGACATGCTGATCCGGGGCTCATTGCTCGAAGACATGGCAGGGGTTCCGGTGGTGGTGTTTCCTCCCGCAAGCCTGTCGGGTGCAAACCTCGTCACCAAGTGCGTAGGTGATTTTCTGGGCGCACTTGTGGCACTCGCCGGTGTCGTGGTACTCACACCCGCGGTTTTCGTGATTCAGTCTTTTATGTATCGCAACTATTCGACATGGGCCAACACACTGAGGCAGCTGGGGCGTGTTCTCGCGGGCAAGAGAAGTTTCGTGGGCCCGAGGGACCGCATAAGCGGCGAGAAAATAAAGCCCGGCGTAACGGGGATCTGGCTTACGGCAGGGGAGCTGGTCGATGGGGTCGGGAAGGACAGACTGGACGTGTACTACCTGCAGAACTGGTCGGTTTCGACTGATATAGAGATCATGATTCTGACCTTGAAACGTCTCCCGGACTTGTTCCGGGCAGCCGGGCCGGGCACGATCGATAAGGAAGGTGAGAAATGAAGTACTTCTTGGTGGTAGCGGCTGTGACCGGGATTGCCGTCTCGGCTTCACTCGGAGGGGAATGGGAGAGTCATCTGCACTCGGACTGGGTTTCCTCGATCTGCACGGATGACTCGTATGTCTATTGGGGCTCCACCGGAGGGGTCGTGATCTACGATCCTCTAACAGGCGCGGACAGCAAGATAGTCAAGACGGTCGATGGGCTGACCAATAACAGGATAACCGCCGTCGCCCTGGATTCAGGTGACAGACTGTGGATAGGAACTCAGGACGACGGTGTGTCGGTGTTGATGAGCGACGGCTCATGGGAATTCCACGGCACCCAGTACCTGGATCTTCCGAAGGACGAGGTCACGAGCATTGCCACGTGGGGAGACAGAACCATCGTCGGGACCGGGGGTGGTGTGTCGCTCTTTGAGGGTGGTGAAGCGAGGACGTTCTTCATAGGCGATGACTGGAATCACCCGGACTGCAATTCGGTGCTCGATGTCGCCCTGGATGACGACGAGATGCTGATCGGAACCGAGTGCGGTCTCTTTGCCTATAGCTTCACAAGAAGGGTCTGGACCACACTTATGGACGGGCCGGTACCGCAAGGTCTGGACTACGATGGGACAGCGCTTTTCTGGATCGTGACCGATGATTCGATATATACCTATGATGGGACAGACCTTGATCTCGTGTCCAAGCAGTTCATCGTAGCCGATCTTCTTCGCGATGTCGCGGCATCGGACTCAATCGTCTGGGTTGCCGGTACCAACGGACCGGCCAAGTACGACTTCACGAACTCCTGGTGGGTCCGCAACGTAGATGGCCTGCCCCAGAACCGGCGGGACACGAGACCGATATTCTTAGGGAATGACGGCACGTTGTGGCTGGGTACGGTCAGCGGGATCGCGGCGCTGACGGAAGGCGTCTGGGTATTCCATACCGCCCGCGGCCCTGCCGGCAATTACACCGATGCGATTGAAGTCGATTCCGAGGGGACGGTCTGGGGTATGACCGGTAACCGGTTCGGAGTAGGCGAGGGAGCAAACAGGGGTGTTCTCAGATTCGATGGATTCTCCTGGGAACAACTCAACAGGAATACGCCCCCGCCCAACAACATGCCATCAGACTGGGCCTACTGCGTGGACACAAACCCGGTAGACGGGTCCGTCTGGATCGGGTTCTGGGGTAACGGCGGCGACCTCCTGCGCTACGATATGGACACGGGCGAGTGGACTTCGCACGTAGACATGCTGGACAGCAAGGTGATTGCGGACATATACATCGACGGAAACGGAACGGTGGCCTTTGCCGAGTACTTCTTCGGAGCGGGTCTGGGGCTCTTGTGCGGCGGCACGGATATCGTTCACTACAACCTGACCGAGGATCCCGGGTGCCTTACCCACGAGGTGGTGACGGCGGTTGGGCCGGGACCCGGCGGCAGCTACTTCCTGGGCGATTACGACCAGGAGAAGATCCATATGATCGATCCCGGTGCGGACTGTCTCGATAAGAGCGATGATGACTGCATGGTGTGGACTTCCGACGACGGCTTCAAGGCCGGAACCGCTTACGACATCGAGATGGATCCCTACGGCGTGGTCTGGCTGGCAACCTCCGGGGGGCTCAGCTGCTATGACGGCGAGTGGCACATCGTGAGTTCGATGCTTGGTGTTGTCTGGGATATAGAGATCGACCGGGCGGGGTCCAAGTGGATCGCATCCGAGCTCGGGCTTTACACTCTCAAGGGCTTCGGCACAAGCTGGAGTGACTTCGAGGATGATCTCGAACACTACGACAGCTCCAACAGCCCGCTCCCCGATGCCGACATAAAGGCGGTTGCGCGAGGTGCCGATGGGGCACTATGGATAGGTACGGCGGGCGGAGGCATCCATACGCTTTACCGGGACGAGGTCCGGGAACAGGCATGGGTTGATGTTTACCCGAACCCTTACGTGGAGGGCGCACCCGTCTATGACCCTGATGGCGGAGCCGCAGGGCATGTCGACGATGTCAGATTCAAAGGTTTCCTCCCGGGCTCAAGAGTGCGGATCTACACACTGACGGGTGAGCTGGTGGCCGATATTGAGGCGGCATCGGCGTGGACGAAGGACATGATGGAAGAAAACGAGACCACCTCGGGCATTTACATCTACCATGCGTATGCCGAGGATGGAAGTGAGTTCGTAGGACGAGTGGCTATCATCAGGTGAGATGACATGAAAATCGAAGGCAAGAGAATTCTGCTTACGGGTGGTGCGGGTTTCATCGGGAGCCAGCTGGCGAAACGCCTGGTGGCGAACAACAAGGTTGTGATCTTCGACAACCTTCACAGAAACGCTTTGCGGTATACGGACCTCAGCTCGAGTTCCAATCTCGAGATTGCAGAGGGCGATGTGCTTGACAGGGACAGTCTCTTCGCGGCTACCAGGGATTGTGACATCGTGATCCATCTGGCCGCCATCGCGGGTGTGGACACGGTGATGGAGATGCCAACGAAGACAATCAAGGTCAATCTGCTGGGAACGCTCAACGCGCTCGATGCTGCCGTGGAAGCGAAGGTGGAGAGGTTTATCGACTTTTCTACCAGCGAGGTGTTCGGGAGTCATGTTTACATGGCCGAGGAACACAATGCGACGGCACTGGGTGTCGTAGGCGAATCCAGATGGACATACGCGGTGTCCAAACTGGCGGCCGAACACCTGACCCATTCCTATCACAAGGAGTTCGGTCTTGCCACTGTGACGGTAAGACCGTTCAATGTCTACGGTCCGCAGCAGGTCGGGATCGGGGCAATTCATACTTACGTGGTTGATGCGATCAAGGGCAAGGACCTGGTGATCCACGGCGACGGGAATCAGATCAGGGCATGGTGCTATGTCGATGACATGATAGACGGTACGATCCTGTGTCTCGAGAAAGACGAGGCGGTGGGTCACGTATTCAATATCGGTAATCCCCGTGCGACCGTGACGGTGACCAATCTTGCGCAGCTTGTCCGGAGGCTCTGCGATTCAGACTCCAAAGTGGTGTACGGCTATAAGGACTATGTCGATATCGAGTTGCGGATCCCGAGTATAAAGAAAGCGCAGAACCTGCTCGGATACTGGCCGAAGATCGATCTGGAAGAGGGACTCTTAAGGACGATCGAGTGGTACAGGGGCAAGACAGATGATCAGGCTGACTAGACCTGCCGTTGCCGGTGCCCACGCACGCATCAAGACCCTGCTCGAAGAAGGTTTTCTGGTACAGGGTAAGACCGTGGAGTCATTCGAGCAGACGGTTGCCGCCTACGCCGGCAGACGCTACGGGGTGGCACTGAACTCAGGTACATCAGCCATCCAGTGTGGATTGATGTCTGTCGGGATCGGTAAAGGCGACCAGGTTGTTCTTCCCGATTTCACGTTTCCCGCCACGGCCAACGCGGTGGTTTGCGCCGGTGCGACACCCG
>JALGZP010000192.1 GCA_025774845.1 bacterium | reverse complement strand
GTCCGCGTAGATCTTGCGCGTGTTCTCGAAATGCCAGTGATACATGAGCGCCAGCCGGTTAAACCGAGCGTCCCAGCGGGTTCGCTCCACTTCCTTCGAGGCAAGCTCCACGAGTTTATCCAGACGCTTCACGTACCGCTCCTGGAGTTGCCAGTCGTTTAGCATTGCCACCACGGTGGGGCTTAAGGAAACCGTAATCTTGAAGGGTACCGACTCATCGTCCAACTTCTTGAAAACTCTGAGCAAAGGGATATAAGTCTCTGTTATTGCTTCAAATAGCCAATCTTCTTCGAGGAACTCTTCATACTCAGGATGGCGCACAAATGGAAGGTGCGCGTGAAGGACAATAGAAAAGTGGCCTTTCGGCTCCTGATTTCCGTGCGTATCCAAAGGCAGAACCTATTTCTTGGTCTTCTTGCTCACGGTCGGCGTTATGGTGATCGTGTCGATGCCGTCCGCCGACTCCGCGACGGCGGGAATTACCTGCTCCCCATCGGGTAGTTCCATTCTCACTGTGAATGTCCCATCGGGTCTGAGCTTTATCGGTTTTCCTTGAAGCGTGACCTTTGCATCCGGCTCCGTGGCACCGTAGACAATCAGTTCGGTACCCAGTCTGAACCAGAAACCACGGGTCCGGCCTTCTGCCTCGGCGCCCATCCCGGGGCTTGAAACGGCGAGACTGCTGGGTGCACCTGAGCTAACCGCATGCCCAAGAGCCTTCTCCATCATCTCCTTAAGCTCCACCGAGCCTGTGCCCACACTGAAACCGCCCGAGAGCGCATAGACCTGCTCGAACTGCCAGTCGGGGATCATCCACTCCTCGTCGGATACCTCCGACGGGGCGTCTCTCGGTGTCGTGGCCCTGTTCGACCTTGCCAGCATCACGAACTTGCCGGACTTCGATAGAAGTCCTATCTCAATACAATAGGTCCGGTTGGGCACCATCGTATTGACATACCAGTTGTTGGCGCCTCCGTCGATCTCAATGTCGAAGAACCACTCGGCATTGCTTCCGTCGAATTCTATTCCGGTTATATCGTAGACCCTGAGTATGGATTGCGCGGTCTCCCCCTCTTCCTTGAGTATCTTCTTTGCACCAAGGAGTGTGTCCCTTGAGATCTCCCAGTAAACATGAACCCAATAGGGATCCCGGACCAGAAGCACGATTCGGTCCCCGCCATAGGCCGGCGGCAACTCATGTGGCTCGGGCACAGGCATGGGCTCTGGCTCCATTTTTACGGCTTTGCCCGTTTCGGCCTCGTACTTGGCGTGCTGTACAACCGCCTGCTGCTCCCGCCAACTGCGTCTAACGAGAACACGTTCCCTTATAGGAGTCCCGCGCCTCTTCTGCGGCCCCGCGGACCCCGCCGGCATGGTTTCAGATGATCCGCCTACTCCCCCCTGCCTGACCGCCTTCATGATAGCGTCTGTCAGCTCTTCCTTTGTCATTCTTGTGCGGCCACGTATGCGCAGATCGCGGGCCCTTGCAAGCAGATCTCGCTTAGCGGCGGAGAGAAGGTCTTTCTTTGTCATGATAGTCCCTCCCAGCCTGCATGCTGAGTATATTTAGACCTGATCAAAATGTGTTAGAAACACTATAATACTGTACATACCCCGTTGCAACTTAAATGTTGGATGATCTCAAGGCCGTAGAGGTTTCTATTGCCGGGCCTTAAGCCGCCAGATGTATGCTCGGCCTGACCCCGGCCTCCTTGTCAGCCCGTTCTCCTTCTCCATCCGGTTGACCCACTCGGAGCAAGGGCTCTTGTACGGGAGATCCAATCGCTCCCTTAGCTCAGGCCACGTCAGTCCTTTGCGATTGCGGCGCAGCTCTCGACAGATCGAATCCCTGAAGTCTATATATCGCATCTGAACCCTCCTGCCGTCAGGACATCTCCAGCGAGTCTAGCGTTCTGTCGACTAACGTCGTGATCACTCTCTCCGACCTGCTCGGCACCCGCTCGGAGGAATCCACCTCCCTCCTTCTGACTTTCCTGGGTATCGCCGGAAGGACTATCAAAAAGTCAATTCAAATGAGACAGGGCGATGATCGCTTGGACGCAAATGTCTCTTTTCCT
>JALGZP010000002.1 GCA_025774845.1 bacterium | reverse complement strand
GGGTTCTGGGATTCAGGACGGGATCGATAAAGGCCACCGTCCCCTTGAAGCTCTCACTCGGATAGGCTTCGGCCTGAAAATCGACTTGTTGCCCGGTGCGGATCCAGGCGAGATCCGATTCATATGCGTCGAGTTTTACCCAGACGTGGGAAAGGTCCGCAACAGTGTAAATGCGTGTGCCGGTCTTGACGTACTCACCCTCCTGCGCGTTCTTATGGACCACGACCCCACTCACAGGTGAGCGAATCGTTGTATGATCGGAAGGCGTGCTGCCCTTTTCTATCTCCGAAATCTGTTCAGGGGTCAACCCCCAGAGACGCAGCTTTTCCCTCGAGGCTTCGACCATTTCCTGCGCGGTTCGCTTAACGATGACGATGTCACTTGCCTCAAGCTCCCGGACCGTCTTTGTAGCCTGGATGAGCTCTTCCTGCGCTGTGAGGAGTTCGGGGCTGTAGATATTGACCATGTTGTCGCCTTTCTCAACGGCAACACCGGTGTAGTCCACAAACAGCCGGTCCAGGCGCCCGCCCACCCACGCGGTTATGTAGCTGACCCGGGTCTCGTCATATTCCACCTTGCCGGCCATCCGGACCTCGGCCGTGACGTGTTTCCGCTCGACAGGCGTGGTCTGAATCTCTGCCAGCTTTCTCGCCCTGGGTGATAGCTTCAGCTCTGTAATGCCTGCCGCCTCTTCATCGTCTGAATCCATGACCGGAATCAGATCCATCCCACAAAGCGGGCACTGGCCCGGCTTGGGTTGTCTGATCTGGGGGTGCATGGAGCAGGTCCACACCTCCGCCGCGGATGTCTCCCCGGCACCGTGCTCGTGTTCCGCATAGGTCTCACTCTCTCCACCTCTTCTCCCAAGCCTGTACCCGGTCCCGATGGAGATGAGAATGACTGCAGCTGCGACGACGCACAGAATGAGGATTCTTCGCTTTGAATAACCGGGTTTAACCCTCTTTTCAACACCTTCCATTGCCCCATCCTCCTCGGTGTGATCCGCTTTCATCATATCTCCCTGCCTATCAGCATCTCTATCTCGGCCAGCCGCTGGGCGCGATCGACAAGCGCACGCTCATACGAAAGTTGGAACTCGAGCAGCGTCCGCTCGGCCTCAATCAAGTCGAAGAAATCCGCCTTGCCTGCGGCAAAAGCCCTTTGGGTGGTGGAAAGGGCCTGTTCGGCCTTGGGAACCAACGTGTCATGATACAGGTCAATCTTGCGTTCGGCGTCGCGGAAATGGAAGAGGACCATGGTCAGGTCGGCCAACAACTTGTTCTCACGATCCTCGCGGCGACTTGCTGCCGCGTGGGCCCGTGCGCGGGCCTCTCTCTCACCGGCGCGGTATTTCCCCACCCACAGCGGCACGTTAATCGAGACCGTTGCCATGACCGGGTCCTTGCCGCTGTCCACCATGTCCGGGTTCATCGCGTCACCCGTGTCGATAAACTTCGCTCCAAGGGTGATGTCGGGGAAGTAGTTCTTCCTTGCGAGTTTGACTGATACCTCTTCCTTGGCGGTCATGAATGCAAGCGCACGCAGCTCGGGATTACTCTGTTTTAGCTCTTCAAAGAGTTCGTCGTCCTTGAGGTCAGCCTCTTGCTGCACTATTTTCTGAGGCCAGGGCAGGTCGCTGTCCGTAGATCGTCCGAGGGCGGCGTTCAGCCTGGCAACCGTCGGCTTGCGCATGGCCTCCATGCTATTCAGGCGATCCTCAAGCTTGCCGAGCTCAACCTGGGCCTTGATGATAGCCGGTTGGGGTGCCATGCCGGTCTTGAACTTGGCCCGGGCGACTGACTCGAGACTCGAAAGCAGCCTCATGTTTTCTTCCGTGATAGCGATGGCCCGTGCCAGGTAGTAGTACTCGTAGTAAGCGTGCTTCACGCGGTAGAAGAGTCTCAGCTTTGCCGCCTCGTACCTCTGATGAGCCGCATCCGAGCCTTCCAGTGCCGCGTAGCCACGCAGCCGGAGTTTGCCGAACCACGGCAGGGTCTGCATCAGGCTATACGCCTGGCGCTGAGGTCCCACCCTGGTCTCTACCTCACGTATGTAATGCGCGTAGGTGAACCGTGGGTCGGGCAGTGTACGAGCCTGTGGGACCTTCTCCAGGGCTCTCTTCCACTCGTCAAATGCTGCTTCGAGCCCCGGGTTGCTGAGTGCCGCATAGGCCAGGTAATCTTGAAGCGTAGCATCTTCCAGCAATTCGGGAAGGTCACCGCGTGTAAACACGCGATCGCCGGATACATGCTCTGATCTTGAGAGTTCTCGGAGCTCCCTGAAGGACTGTCGTTCACCCACCGATGCACAGCCTGAGAGTACCACCAGTAAGACTAATGCCGATACAAGCCAGAACACCCTATCCGTCTGCTGGAAGATCCGAGGCGTCGTCAATGTTAGTGTCCTCCGCCGTTACTCTGTTCCTTGACTCTCTTTTGCCGCCGCTGCCCCGGCAGCCTTCATTTGCTTTATGTACTTCTCAGGGTCCTCTTTGAATTGCCCGATGCATCCCGCGCAGCAGAACTTGAGTTCCTGGCCTTCGTATACGTGCGTTACCGGGTCTCCCATAGAACCCAGCTCTTCGCCTGAGACGATGCAGGTGCTCAGAGGGTATGGCTCGACAGCGGCATGCTTCGTAGCTTTCGACTCTGTCATGTGCCCATGTCCCTCGTGCTCCATGTGCTTCATGTGGCCCTCGTGCTCCTTTTGCTCCATGTGGCCTTCGTGCTTCATTTGAGCTTCGTGCTCAATCTTGGCTGCACGTTTGGCCTTGGCTTCCCCAATCTTCTTGAGATACTTGTCTGGATCCTTCTCGAAGGTCTTGATACAGGCCGCGCAGCAGAAGCGTATGAGCTGGTTGTCGTAGACGTAGTTGACGGGGGTCTCCTTCTCGCTCGCTAACTCATGACCCATGACCAAGCACGTTTCAAGCGGATAATCGGGGAGTTGCTTCTTGATTATGGCTTTGTCCATCTTCTCAAGATAGGTTTTCGGATCCTTCTCAAATGCTCCGATACACCCCTTACAGCAGAACCTGATCTCGCGTCCATCGTGATCGTAGACCACGGGATCACCCATCGATCCGAGTTTGCCGTCCGAGACGATGCACGTATCAAGAGGATACGTATCCTCGGCCTTCTCCACTGCTTCAACCTCTTGTTTAGTCGTCGTCGCTGCCCCACCTTCGGGGGTCTCTTCCGTCTGAGTCTTTTCCTCATCCGCAAGCGCAGGCAAGCCTGCCAGAGCGATCACCAGGGCGACCATACATATGACTCTCAACATAACAAACCTCCTTCTCACTTTCTCCCCGGCATCCGGGCATCAGATCCTCTGGGCCATCTGGCGGGGAAGGCCTCACGCCAGTAACCCTCTGCAATCGGCGTGCCTAAGCCTATGCTCTGTTAATCGTATTGTTTTCAATAAGTTTCAAATTCAGTGCTGCGCAAGCAGCAGGAATATGTGACCTGTAGGATTACACGTGACGGGACAGATTACTCCGACCTGCCCGACCCGGCCCCCGGCCGGGCTCACCCTGAGACAATCCGGCGCGCCCGGAGGTCGACCCCCTAACGGCGGAATGCGGACGGATCGATGTCGTGTCTTCGAAGCAGCCGGTGAAGTGTTTCACGCTTCACCCCGGCACGCTCAGCGGCGACTGTGACATTGCCCCCGGATGTCTTCATCAGTGCCGTCAGGTAGCGTCTCGCCATGCGATCCCTGCCCAGGTCGCAGGCCTCCTGGTAGCTCAGCCTGGTCAGATGCCCCGCAGGTATCATGCCTGCCGAGCTTTCAGATATGTGAAGTGGAAGATCAGAGACACCGATGTCGTCACCTTCGGTAAGAGCAAGGGCACTTTCCACCGCGTTGCGCAGCTCGCGAACATTGCCGGGCCACGAATACGCCGTCAGCACCCTGATTGCCTCAGGAGTCAATTCCTTTATTCGATTAGCCCCCAGCGTGTCAAGAAAATGAGCTATCAGAAGAGGGATATCCTCTTTCCTTTCCCGTAGTGCCGGCAGGCGAATCGCCAGAACATGCAGTCTGAAGTACAGATCTTCCCGGAACCTGCCGGCGTCCACTTCTGCTCTGAGATCGACGTTAGCAGCAGCCATCAGACGTACGTCTACTTTGTACGGCGTGTTGGCTCCGACGCGCCTGCCTTCATGCTCCTCGATCGCGCGGTTTAGTTTCACCTGTATAGCCCGAGGCAGGGCATTGATTTCGTCGAGAAAGAGTGTGCCGCCTCCGGCCTCTTCGAAAAGACCCGGTTTATCCCGGACCGAGCCTGTAAAGGATCCCTTGACGTGGCCGAAGAGCTCGGACTCGGCGAGTTCGACGGGCAGTGCACCACAGTTGACGGGTACAAAGGGCCCGTCCTGCCTGGGGCTGTTCCGGTGAATGGTATGCGCAGCCAATTCCTTACCTGTCCCGCTCTCACCCAGGAGGAGCACGTTGGCATCGCTGACCGCTGCCTTGTCAAGCAATGTGTAAATCTTTTGCATGGCTTCGCTCTCACCTATAAACGGACCGAACCCACGCGCTTCATCGAGGGATTCCCACAAATGCTTTGCCTGCCGGCCCAGCCGGCGAATCTCCAATGCCCTGTTGACCACGATGATGGCTTCGTCGGGATCAAACGGTTTCACCAGATAATCTGAGGCACCTGCTTTCATCGCCTCCACGGCATCGCCGACCTCCGCATAGGCGGTCATGAGGATGACCTCTGTCTCCGGATGTATCTGCTTCACCTCCTTCAGGAGGGAAAGACCATCCAGCCCGGGCATACGGATGTCGCTGATGATGAGGTCAAAGGGCTCGTCTTCATCTATCAGGGCCAGCGCTTTCGCCCCATCACTGGCGGTGCGGACCTGGTGATCGGACAGTATGCGCTGGAAGAGTGAGAGCATGGTTTCCTTGTCATCTACCACGAGAATCCTGTATTCACTCATCCGTGGCTGTCACTCCTCTCCCGGCTGGGCAAAATCACACGGAAAAGAGCCCCGCCCTTTGACCCCGGTCCCGCCTCGATACGGCCGCCATGAGCCCTGACCAGGGCATCGCAGATGGCCAGCCCGAGTCCGGTGCCGTTCGGCTTGGTGGTCTGAAACGGTTTAAAAAGATTGTCACGGATTTCCGATGGAATCCCCTTACCAGAATCGGCGACCGATATCACTGCGGTACCATCTGTTTCCCTTACTGTCACGTCGATCTCGCCGCCGGCGCCCGCGGCATCGGTCGCATTGTTTATGAGGTTAATGAGAATGCGCTTGATTGCCTGACTGTCAACAGTGGCCTCAATCCTATCAGGGCCGGTAGAGAGCGTGATCCTCGGACCTTCCGTCGTTCTGGCCTTTTCCAGGCGCTCCAGGGCTTCACGCACCACTGCGACGAGCTCGACCTGCTGCATCTCGAGTGTCTGGGGGCGGGCCAGCTCGAGAAGTCCCTGGACTATTCGCTGACACTGATTGACCTCGTCAGTAATGATATCCAGATCCTTGTTGGACTGCGGGCCCTTGACCTCCTTGCGCAGCACCTTGATATATCCCTTGATGACGCCCAGCGGATTGTTCAACTCATGGGCAATTCCCGCAGCCAACTCCCCTATGGCTGCCCGGCGTTCCTGTTGTGCGACTAGATGACGGCTCTCCTGAAGCGCCGCTACCATATCATTGAGACCCTGAGCAAGATCCATGAGTTCCTTGGGACCGGCTGCACTGACTCGGACATCCAGGTTGCCGCCCCCGATGGCCTCCAGTGCCTGGTGCAGATCGGCAACCGGACGGGCTATGAGCCGAACCAGAACCACCCCGACTATGCCTGCGACCAGAACGGAGAGCAGGAGCATGGTGACGGTGGCCGCCTGAGTCAGTCGGAGGACGTTTTTAAGTTCGTCACGAGCTTCCGCACTGCGACCTTCGAGGATGGAGTTGAGTTCGTGATTCAGAATTCCTGCTCGTTCCGTCAACGTTGCTAAGTGGTCATGAAGGGTAATACGTTCGGATCCGGATTCCGTCAGATCGGGCAGTACATCTTCCTCGAAGTAGCGCTGGAGCTCATTAAACGTCTGCCGAATCTCATCCGTCCCCTCCGTCACACCGACCGCCTCGCTGGCTTCCTCAAGCCTCTTCAGTTGTGTCAGTGCATCCCGGCGGGCCTCGGTGTACCGGTCCATATGTGTGGGATTCCCGAGGATCATGATCTGGGACTGGTGCATGAAGGCCTTCTGGACCGCCGAAAGGGTAAGATGGCCTTCGTGCTTCGCATGGTCGAAACGTGCCAGGCTTTCCTCCAACCTGCCGATCCGACTCACCGACCCTATCGTGACCAGCGTAGAAAGGGCAAAGAGACCCACTATTATCCCGAGTCCGGCGGTGAGCACCGAGCGAACTCTTATTCTCATGTGATCTCCCCTGTCCGGATAACGGGGTCCAGTGCTCTACCACTGCAAGGAACTAGCTTCACCGAGTTGTTGCCGGCTCCCACGGGTGTTGCCCAAGCCATCATTATCATAAGAAACAGCATACCCGTGTCAAGCCGATTCTCCGGATGATATCACCTGTATCATGCATTCCGGGGGCACAGTGACTCCTGTCGCCGGCCATTCATCCCCGGTATCATCCTCGCGACCCACCTTGACCGCGTTCGGGATATTTAGTAGATTCGTGGGAGCCTGAACGTATATGTCGGGTTACCCGGAGGAAAAAGATGATCGTACAGCTTGACGGCAAGAGACTCAAAATCGAGGATGTCCACGAGGTCGCACGCAACCACGCCCGCGTGAGACTTGCCCCCAAGGCCAAGAAGGCCGTTATCAGGTGCAGGAAGACCGTCGAGGACCTGGTGGCCGAAGGCCAGTTGATCTACGGTGTTACAACCGGTATCGGGGAGCTTTCAAGGGTTCGTGTTCCACCCGAAGTAGGTGAAGAGCTGCAGAAGCGGATCGTCTACAGTCACTCGGCAGGCGTGGGTGATTTCTTCGAGGAAGATGAGGTCAGAGGAGCGATGCTCCTCAGGGCCAACCTGCTGGCCAAAGGCTATTCGGCCGTGCGGCTAAGCACCCTTCAAACCCTGATCAAGATGATCAACAAGAACGTCATTCCTGCGATCAACGAGAAAGGCTCGGTCGGAACGAGTGGTGACCTCTCACCGCTTTCACAGATGGCCGAAGTTGTGATGGGAGAGGGCAGGGCGTTTTACAAAGGCAAGTTGATGAGTGGGAAGAAGGCGCTTTCGCTCGCCGGCATCAAGCCCGTCAATCTCAGTTTCAAGGAGGGTCTTGGGCTGATCAACGGGACACAGATGTTCACCGCTTGCGGCGCACTCAGACTCTATGATGCGATCAGGCTGATGAAGACCGCCATCATAGCGAGCGCTATGTCGGCCGATGCCCTGAGGACTCCTCTGGGCGGGTACGACAAACGTGTTCACGAGATAAGACCCTACAACGGACAGAATGTCGTTGCGGCCAACCTGAGAAAGCTGCTCAGAGGCAGCAGGCTTGCCGGCAAGGGAACGAAGGTTCAGGATGCATACAGCCTGCGGTGTATTCCCCAGGTCTACGGCCCCTCAATCGACGCCCTTCACTATGCAAGGCAACAGATCGAGATCGAGATGAACTCCGCCGTGGATAATCCGCTCTTCTTCGCAGCCGACAGGGAGCGTATATCCTGCGGGAACTTCCACGGCCAGCCGGTTGCGATGGTGCTCGACCTGCTTGCCATCGCGGTGAGCGAGATCGGGGGCTTGAGCGAGCGGCACATCAACCGGCTTATGAATCCCAATCTCAACGTGGGTCTTCCTGCGTTTCTCGTGAAGGGTGAGGGCCTGAACTCGGGCCTGATGGTCGCGCAATACACGGCTGCGTCGCTTTGCTCCGAGAACAAGTTGCTTTCTCATCCGGCCATCGTGGACAACTTCAGCATGGCGGCGGATCAGGAGGACCATGTGTGTATGGGTCCGATCAGCGTGCGCAAGCTCAAAGAAATAGTTCGAAACGTAATCAACATTCTAGCCATCGAAATGATGTCGGGTGCACAGGCCCTCGACTTCCTTGACGGGAAGCCCGGGGTCGGCACACTTGCGGCGTATAAGGAGATTCGTAAGGTGGTCAGACCGCTCAAGAAGGACCGGGTGCTTTACCCCGATATTCAGGCGATAGCAAAGAAGATAGCCGACTGGGACATCCTGAATGCGGTGGAAGCCAAGTCCGGAAAGATCGGTCTTGTCTGGAAGAGGTAGAGGTGACGAGCAGATCTAGACTGGTATGTTTTCTGGCACTTGCCGGGAGCATTGTGCTCGGTCTTCATTGTGGCGAGGACAAGGGCCCCGGTCCTCAGCCAAAGCTGGTCATAATTCCTAATTCGATGTCCATTGAGATCAGCTGCTCCGAGACCTTCGAAGTCGATTACGATGGTGATACGCCTGATGTAACATGGTATGTGAACGGAATTCCTGGCGGCGATCCCTGGGTAGGAATGATAACGACCGAAGGCGTCTATGTTGCACCGGATAGCCTGCCTGAAACGTTCGGGCTCGTCCCACCCTCAGTTACGCTCGAGGCGGTGGCCATGGAAGATGCAACGGTTGAAGCTAAAGCCACGATTTTCATTACGAAGGAAGACACAACGGCCTTTGTCAAGGTCGACCCTGACACGGCGACCGTTTTCATTTCAGATTCCCTCGAGTTTTCAAGTGAGGTCTCAGGTTGCACGACCACGGATGTAGTCTGGTCGGTTGCAGCTGTCACGGGAGACCCCGAGGTGGTTGGTACCATCACGGACAATGGAATGTATGTCGCTCCCGCCAAGGCCGAATCACCGCTCGCCCTGATGGTACGGGCCGCGAGTGTTGGCTGTCCCGATAAGAGCGGGGTAGCGAAGGTCGTAGTGATTGCGGGTGCCTCGAATTTTGATGTGGAGCTCGACCGTTACACATTCGCCTTCGACACAGGTGACCCGCATACGTATGCCATCGAGGTAGTGTACTGCGCGTATGCGACCGAGGGTATGGCCGTGGCCGGGCTGGATGATGAAGGGGATTACATTGAGGTCCCGATTACGGTCCCGGGCCCCGGAACCTACACGGCGAGTGTGAGATACGCCGCATGGCCGGATATGCCCCTTGTCCTCCGGGTTGAGGTGGAGGGTTGCAGCGCTCTTAACCAATATGAAGATATACTCCTCGACGAAGGCTCGGGGGCCGGCTGAAGCCCTACTTACCACACGGCTGCCGGGAGCAGCCAGTTTGAACTCCTTGGTGGTCCCTGCACCCTGAGGTTCTCCTTCATCAGCGGCCAACGAGGCGGCAAGATGGACTACGTTCGCTTCGAACCTGCCAGGTAGATGTAAGACTAATCTTACCGCTTGAGTTTCTACAACCGGACACCTTATCATCGAGTCCTGACCGGCGCGATCAGGAAGCGCATGGGGGCGTATGGGAGAACGAAACACAATCATAGGACCGGAGATCCTTGAGATGCTTGAGGAAGGCCGGTCCGTTGCTGTCAGGGACTTCCTGAGCGAGCACGATCCCTACGACATTGCGGAGTTCATCGCGGAACTTGAGCCCCCGGTGATTTCCCGGATCGTACTGCTTCTGGGCGATCCTCTCGGCCCCGATGCCTTTCAGAAGCTGGATACCGAAGTGCAGGTTGAAGTACTCCAGACCATGGAGAGGCCTGACAATGCGCGTCTGATTGAGCGGATGGACCCGGATGAACGGGTGGATCTCATAAAGGCCCTTCCCGAGGAGGTGGCGGAGAGGATTCTGCCTATGATCGCGCAGGCGAAACGCAATGAGATCGCCAGGCTTGTCACGTACGAAGAAGGAACGGCTGGATCGGTCATGACGACCGAGTATGCAGCGGTGAGTGGCGATCTTACGATTGGCGGGGCCCTCGGGGAGCTACGACGAATCGCTCCCGACCGCGACACCCTGTATAACGTCTATGTTGTTGACAACTCGAGGAAACTCGTCGGTGTGATTCTGCTCAAGGATCTCTTCGTGCTCCCCAGCCTCGCAAGCGTGAAGGACGTTATGAAGGCGGATGTCAAGTCTGTCCATGCGACTTCGCATGTCGAGGAAGTTGTGAGAGTGGCCAAGGACTATGATCTCGTATCCGTCCCCGTTGTCGATACCGGTGGTAAACTCCTCGGAATAGTCACACACGATGATGTTGTGGATGTTGTTGTGGAAGAGACAACAGAGGACATGTATCACTACGGGGCGGCCGGTGAGCATCTTCGTTATCTGCCCACCAACCCGTTCAGGCTGGCGCGTGAGAGGGTCGTCTGGCTAATCCTGCTTGCCGCCGTGGGATTCGTCTCGGGGATGATCATACACCGGTATGAATCGATGATAACAACCGTTTTTGCACTCGCCATCTTTATCCCGGTTATTAATGCATCCGGTGGAAATGCCGGGACACAGGCATCCACAGTTATCATTAGAGGTCTTGCCACGGGAGAGGTATCACTCTCCGATTCGCTTCGTATCTTCTGGAAGGAGATCGTTGTCGGGCTGATCATCGGGATTGTTGTGGCAGTCGTGGGAGCGCTCAGGGGTTACGTGCTTGAAAATAACATCAGGCTGGCTTTGACTGTCGGACTTGCCATGGTCTCGGTCGTCACGTTCGCAACAGTACTGGGGGCAGTTCTTCCCCTGATCTTCAAGAAAGTGAAACTCGATCCCGCGGTTGCTTCCGGGCCGTTGATAGCCAGCGTCCTCGATGTAGTAGCTCTTATCATCTATCTGGAGATCGCCAGGTTCGTCCTCCACCTGTAACGCAGGCATTCGTTGACATAGACGCTCAGACGGTGTAATATCCAGAATTCGAGAAGCAAAGAGCGGACACCCCCATAGGAGGAAGTCGTGGACAAGAAGGTTGTCGAGAAAGCCAAAACGCATTTCGAGAATCTCGTCACCGAGCAGCTGGCACGGGTCGAGAGGATGAAGAAAGGTGAGGAGTGGACCGACTTCGGCGGTCTGAAACCGATCATCGTGGGGATAATCGGTGGCGATGGGATCGGCCCGTACATCGCCGCAGATGCCCAGCGGGTACTTGAGACAATGCTCGCAGATGAGCTCAAGTCAGGCAAGGTTGAGTTCAGAGTGATCGAAGGCCTGACGATTGAGAATAGAGCCAAGGTCAACAAGGCTATCCCCGATGATGTCCTCGAGGAGATAAAGAAGTGTCACGTCACCCTCAAGGGCCCTACGACCACTCCCCGGAAGGGAGATCCCTGGCCCAACATAGAGAGTGCGAATGTCGCGATGCGCAGATATCTGGATCTCTTCGCAAATGTCCGGCCGGTCAAGGTTCCCAGGGAAGGACTGGACTGGGTGTTTTTCAGGGAGAACACCGAGGGGGCCTACGTCCTCGGCAGTTGCGGCATAGATGTCACCGAAGACCTGGCATTCGATTTCAAAGTGATCACGAGCCAGGGCGCGGAGCGTATCATCAGGCTGGCATTTGATCACGCCAAGAAGAACGGCATCAACCGGGTTACGATTGTCACCAAGGCGAATGTCGTGAAGACGACCGATGGGAAATTCCTGAAGATAGGCCAGAAGATAGCTGAAGAGTATCCTGGGATCGAGTGTGATGACTGGTATATCGATATCATGACGGCGAAGCTGGTCGATCCCAAGAGGCGGACCGCCTTCAAGGTTTTCGTTCTTCCCAACCTTTACGGGGACATCCTCACGGATGAGGCGGCTGAGTTCCAGGGTGGGGTCGGGACGGCCGGGAGCGCCAACATCGGCAAGAAGTATTCCATGTTTGAGGCCATACACGGGTCTGCCCCACGGATGGTCAAGGAAGGACGGGCCCAGCATGCCGATCCGTCCAGTATGATCCGGGCGGGGGCCATGCTTCTCAGCCACATCGGATTTCCTGAAAAGGGCAAGAAACTCGAGATGGCGCTTGATATCTGCGGTCAGTACGAGAAGAAACTGGTGATGACCGGTAGATCCGATGGGGCCACGGGTAATGACTTCTGCGATTACATACTCGCGACCATGAAAGACCCGGAACTCGAGAAGCGCTGGAAGGCTTATACGGGCTGACAGGTAGACTGGCTCCAAGAGCATTCCAACCACAACGGCAATGCCATGCCCACCCCGGGGTCATCCCCCCGGGCAGGTTTTGAAATTAAACATCGGGCCAGTGAAAAAGATTTCGCCATGGGAGACGAATCCGATATATTATCTGTTGGACGCCGTTCGGTGGGCGAACTGCGACATCAGGAGGTATCGAGTCCGGTATGAGGACTCCCGGCAGGCTGGCATTGCTTCTAGGCATTTGCCTTGCACTTTCATGCGGGCAGACGAGCGAGCGCAAACTCAATCTCATGATAATAGCGATCGATACGCTGCGGCCCGACCACCTGGGTTGCTACGGTTACGAGCGCAACACAAGTCCGAACATCGACGGGCTTGCAGCCGAAGGCGTGCTGTTCGAGGATGCAGTCAGTCAATCACCCTGGACGCTTCCGTCTTTTGCCACTATTCTGACCTCGCTTTATCCGACTCAGCACGGGGCCGGGTTTCTCGAACCGGGGGCCGGTGCATATGGAAAGCGGATGCGGACGGTCTTCCCGCCGCTTGCGATGTTGCTGCTCAAGCAGGGCTACACGACCGGCGCGATAATAAATGCCCCTGCTCTCGCGGCCGAGTTCGGTGTCGACAGGGGTTTCGAGTTCTATGATACGACGCCGCGGTGGGACAGGAGGATCGCCGATGGCACCACCGCCGATGCCCTGAAGTGGATTGACCTCAATAAGGATGTGCCCTTCTTCGCATTCGTGCACTACTTCGATCCGCATCTGGATTACACGCCACCCGCCCCCTATGACACCCTTTTCGATCCGGGATACGAAGGCCGGCTGGGGAAAGGTTTTGAACGTGAAACCTACATACGTCTGGAGCGTGAGCTCGCAAGAGAGGACGATCCGGCCGCGGCCGCGGACTGGAATCATATCCGGGCGCTTTATGATGGTGAGATAGCTTTTACGGATGCGGCCGTTGGAGATCTTCTCAAGGGACTTGATGAGAGAGGTTTGAGAGACAATACCCTGATAGTCTTTTTGAGCGATCACGGTGAGGAGTTCTTTGAACACAAGGGTTTCGAGCACGGCCATACGCTTTTTGACGAGCTCATCAAGGTGCCGCTCATACTCTCACTTCCCGGCAGACTTCCCGAGAATGTAACGGTCGGTGAGCAGGTGAGACTTCTTGACGTCATGCCGACTATCCTCGATATCATGGGTATAAGTGCGGCAACTCATCTTGAGGGAGTGAGCCTCGAACCTTTTATCACGGGCCAGGGGGACGTGGAGGCATCCAAAGTCAGTCTTCTGCCGGCCAAGTTTGCTTTCTCCGAGTCGATGTTGTACGGCACGGAGAAGAAGAGTCTTACTGCCCATCCGTGGAAACTGGTCTATGACATAGTGACCGAAGAGGAGATGCTGCTTAACCTCGCGGTCGATCCCGGTGAGCATCATAACGTCCTTGCAGAAGAGACTGATACCCGCGGGTTGATGGAGAACATACTCTTCGGTACCCTCTACACCATATCGGAATCATGGTTTGTTGAGATCTCGGGCGGCGGCGAAAGCCACACCTTCGATCTCACCGTGACGGCCCAGCAGAAGCCGTTTGCCGGGAACATCAAGTTGGCGAAGATCCTCGATGCGGACGGGTACATTGTGGAGAGCGACCGGGTGAAATTCACCGAAATTTCATCGGAACTCCTCAGGATCGAAGGGCTAGAGCTCAAGGGTACTCTACGTCTGGCGTTCAAAGCGAATCCCAAGCGGGCCGGTCTGACATTTGATCTCAGAATCGATGGTGAGCCTGCAGCCGGCAAGACGTTTATCGGCCCCACGCTCTTGCCTGCCTCGAAGATGCCGTTCACTGAGAAGTCGACACGGAAGGCTCTGTCACGCGGGATCCCCGAGTCAAGGCCACAGACACCTTACTTCCTCATATGGCACTCCGGAAACGAGCTCCAGCCGGACACACCCGTGAAGCTAAGTGAGGATACCAAGCAGCGACTCAGGGCCTTAGGGTACATCCAGTAACCTGCGGTGTGTGAAGTTGTTACCCGGCACCACCGGCCTCGAGATGCTCGATGGCTTCCCGTGCTCTTTCCCTGAGCGGCCCAGGGGGAGCCAGCTCTATGTACTCTCTGTATTCCCTGATTGCTTCCCGCGGCCGGCCGCTTCGCTCATATGCGACGGCGAGATTGCCCCGGGCCGTAAGCAGAGTTGGATCGAGCTCAAGAGCCTCTTTAAGATGGACAATCGCGCTGTCGAGATCGTCCATCCTTAAGTAGCAGAGCCCTATGTCTGAGAAGAGAACCGGGCTATCGGGCTCCAGAGAGAGTGCAGTCTTAAGCACCTCGACGGCCTCCTCAACCTTCCCTGACTTCAGGAGCAGGGTCGCCTCGACACGACAGGCAAGGGTTGAATTGGGATCGATTGAACGGGCGCGCCGCATGTATTTCAGGGCCTCGCCTGTTCTTCCAAGGGCCTCGAGCGTACGTCCGAGGCCGACATAGGTGTTCGCAAGCGTCGAATCAAGTTCGATGGCCTTATAGAAATTGTCGAGGGCGCTCGTGTGATCACCTTTGGTGGCATAGGCATTCGCCAGATTGGAGTAGACCATCGCGGGCCTTGGATTTCCCTTGAGCGCTTCCCTGTACTCAACAATGGCCTCATCGACACGGCCTGCACTTGTAAGCATGTTGGCAAGCAGATCATGCGCCTCGAAGAAGTCGGGGTCGACCTTGACCGCCAGGACGGCTGTGCCGAATGCCTGTCGCACCATACCCGTCTCGAGATAGAGTGTTGCCGCGTTTATGTGCGTACCCACATCGTCACTCGCCGCGGCAAGGGCCAGTTTGACCTTACTCTTAACAGCGGTCGTATCACCCTCCTGGGCGTGCCACCGCGCAAGTTGGAGGTAGTACGTCCCGGTCAGGAGTCTCGAGGAGTACTCCCTGAGATCCTCACCGGCCCCGCGGATGCTGTAATCCAGCGGCGAAGGGCACACCGCCGGCGGTTCTTCAATAACGTGTACCATTCCACAGATACGCGGCCTGCTCCCGAGAACGTACCTCGGCACCGGTCCAAGCAGGGCGACCTTCGATCTGCCGAATTTCTCTGCAGCCCAGGCGACGCATTCCTCCAGGCTTTCGGACCGGTGGTCTCCGCCGATGATCGATGGATTCGATGCAGCGAGGTCGTATATCAGCACACCATCAGATTCGGCAAGGGACGTGTAGAGCAATGGGAAAGTCGAGAGAGCCCCGCTCGTCACCACAATACAGTCATCACCGCAGGCACCACGCGCGCTCTGCTCGATCGCATGAGCATAGTCAAGAGCGAACCATTCATCCCTTCGCGGATGAACCTCAAGCAGGTTGGGAATGAGAATCAGAAACGTGCAAACAGCAACGATAAGACCCGCCGATTTCTTGTACCCCGCCGCGAGACCCGCGATGCCCTGGAGCCCCAGCCCCGCCAGCACGCCGATTCCGATCAATGCCGGGAACACATGACTCTCAATGTCGGGGATGCTGTACATAGCAAAGTGGGCCGCAAAGAAGAGTACCAGGAGGATAAAACCTGCTATCAGTGCGAACCGCCTGATGTTGGCCGCAACTCCGATAAGCGCGGCGGATATCAACAGCACTCCCGATTCCGCCGTAGCGACCCGGAAGTAATCGAAGAAATTGACCGCTCTTGCGGCGACAGCGAATTCTCTCAGCCGCCACCTGTAACCCTGAGCTGTTATGTGTGATATGAACCCCGACAGCGTATCGGTACTGCCCCAGGTTAGTAACGGGCCGGCACTCGATCTCACGGGTATATAAAGCCATGCGGTCAGGCCAAGCAAAAAGAGAAGCACGGAGAGCATGCCTGTTCTGACCCTGGGTATCACCCTCAGTCCGAAGACCAGTATCACGAGTGCTGAGATCACAGGATAGATGAGGCTGAGATGATGTGAAAGCGCGAGACCGGCGACGAACGCGATCAGGAGGAAACTCCCCTCGCCGCGCCTCCTCCCGAGGAGTGCGGAATAGAGGAGTATCACCGTGAAGAGTGCGTTAAAAGCATAGACCTCCGCGGTCGTTGCCTGAAGCCAGAAGGACTGGAGTGTTGCCAGACCGAGCGTCACGGCAATCCCGATGATCCTTCCAACACGCAGCTCGGTGAGAATAAGATAGACAAGTGCCAGGGTGGCAGACACCGCGACTGCCGAGAGGAGATTGTACCTGTAGGCCACGGTACCCCATGCGAAGAGAGTGGAAAACAACTTGCCGATCATGACATAGAGGGGATAACCCGGGGGATGTGCGATGCTCAGCGTACGCGACGCCGCTATGAGCTCGCCGCTGTCACCGGGAAGCACGCTTCTGGGAAGCGTTGCCATATAGAATATCAGTGACACGATGAAGGTCAAAGCGGCGAGCAGACGCCGCTCGACCATATCCCTTCCGGTTTCAGGACTTGACTTCATATATGGAATAATGCCAGACCGGCCCGGCACTGACAAGCTCTCTCGACTGAAAGGTGTCATTGCGAACTCCCGAAGGGAGCGTGGCAACCTCTTGTCTTCACTCTCAGGAATAGCTTATGTTTCTATTGTCTGCGGAAATGAGAGGTTGTATTGAGAACACAGGCCGCAAAGCACTATCTGGTTATAGCCGCAGTTCTTATCTCAGCGACAATCATATCAACCGGCGTCCGGGCCGACAGTGACAAGAATGAAGACAACCTGAAAGCCCTCCGGTCGGTACCCTACACGACCGTTACCAAGGATGAGAGTGATCCCGCGAAGGCCGGGGTCGTGAGATTCAAGCCATCAAAGTCGTACAGGGGCTACAATCTCTACTGCAGCTCACTGACCTCCGAAGTTGTCCTCATGGATATGACAGGGACAGTTGTCAACACGTGGGCATACCCGGACGTGCGGCCGAGAGTATGGGACTATGCCCGGATGTTTGATAACGGCGACCTGATCGTAATACGCAAGTTCCATGATGTGATCAAACTCGACTGGAATTCGCAGCTCATCTGGAGAATCGAGCTGAGATCACACCATGAGATAACACTTCTTCCTGACAGTACCATCTATGTGATAGGCCGTGAGATTCACGAGCACAGAAGGTTGCGTGTAAGGTTTCCGGCGATCGTTCGGCTTTCAGAGTGTGGTGAGGAGATCGAAAGGTGGTCTACTTTCGCGAATCTTGCAGAGATCAAGCGGAAGTTCGATCAGCGCTCGTTTATCGATACCATCCTGGACAGCCTCATAGCCGATGGTGTGGATCCCAAGACCTGGGAGCCATTGACCGCCCACGCCGAGTCGGTCAAGGCCGAGATAGATGCGTGGCCGCGCAGATATGACCAGTTTCATATGAACACGATAAGTATCATCCCCGATACACCGCTTGGCGGGAGTGACCCGAGATTTGGTGAGGGAAACCTCCTGATATGCTTCAGGAATGTGAACCAGATTGCCGTGCTTGAGAAGGATACCAAGGAAATCCTCTGGGTATGGGGTGAGGGTGATCTGGATTGGCCCCACCATCCGACCATGCTCGATAGCGGCAACATCCTGATATTCGACAACGGGGCGAGGAAGAGGAAATACACCCGGCTAATCGAGCTCAATCCATTGACTGAAGAAATCGAGTGGGAGTATGTCGGCGACCCTCCGGAGACCTTCTACACGCCTGAACGGGGCTCATCCCAGAGGTTTCCGAACGGTAACACACTGGTATGCGAAGGCGACCGTGGCCGGTGTTTCGAGATTACCGGGGAAGGCGAGATTGTCTGGGAATGGTACAACCCCGCTATGAGAGTTAACCACCGGGAGCAGGTCTACAGGATGGAACGCATTCCCCCGGAGATCGTTGAGCCTCTGCTCGAGGCACACCGCCAACCCTAGCCCGGGTCAGCGTAACAGGATGATCTTGTGTTCGAAGGTTTCTCCGCCGGCCTTGATCCGCGCATAGTACACTCCCTGGGGTAGCGGGTTGCCCCATGCGTCAGTAGCACTCCACGAGCCGGAGAGGCCGTTATCAGATGCCACCAGGGGTATGGCGGCAACGAATCTGCCTGCAACATCATAGACCGTGCAGTGGCTCTTTGCCGGGTTTGCACCGGCCAGTCTCAGTGACACGTTTTCCGACGCAGGATTCGGATAGACGGTAAGCGCCCATTGTGCCAGAGCCGGACCTGCCGGACCTCCCGGACCGTCTGCGAGGCTTATGGTGTAGACAGGGCTGAAGTCGCTACGTTTGCCGTGCGGGTAGTCAACAGCCGCAACCCGCCAGTAAGACAGGCCACCTTCCACCTCACCTGCAGACAGCGTGTATGATGGTGAACCGATCGCACTGATTGTGGTCACCCCGCCTGAGAAATCCGGATCGGGAGACAACTCGATATCGTACCATCCGTCATCTCCACACGTCGGAGTCCATGCCAGGCTCTGGCCGCCGAGCTGTTCATCATCCGGGATAACCAGCTCGGGGGCTCCGGGTGGTGGGGTAAGGCACGTGAACTCATAACAGGCGATATCACTCATCCGCACAAGTGAGGATAAGGAAGACGACGAAAGCGAGCCGGCCGTGCTGTCAATGGCAGCAACGAAGATCAGATGGGCACCAAGGAGCTGCGGGGGAGTCGTGATCTCCCACGGGACACTCGCTCCCTGACCAATGATGGTGGCTTCGCTCCAGGGACCTCTGAGATTGTCTATCTTGTAAAGCACCTTCATTATGCCATAGTTCCGCGGGGTCCTGAGCGATGTCGCCGTCCCCGTGATAGTCGGTGTCGGGATGTAGGCAACGTCACCGGGCAAAGTGTCGATGGCTACTTCCAGTCTCGGAGAGATCTTCTCCCTGAACTGTATGATGTCGATGGAGTTTCCCGCATGGTTGGCGATGTAGAACTTCTCAAGCACCGGGTCGTAGGCAGTACCATGCGGCTCACCACCTGCCGGGATCGTCAGCATCGATTTGAAGTTACCGTCAATCATGTGCACCGTGTCAAATGACCAGCTGGGTGTGAAAACCCGGTCGAGCCACGGATCCACCTTAACAGCGAAGACGAGAGCCCCGCACGGAACGGGAGTCCTTTCGTACGTGTCTCCGTCGATCACGGTTACCTCGCCATCCATGGAGCTTGATACGTATATGGTGTTGGTGTTCGAGTTGACTCCCACGCCTCGTGGGGTCGTTCCCACCGGGATCTCGACACGCTCGAGTGTAATCCCGTCCACAACTGAAATCGTCCTTCCGCCGCTATCGGCAGTCAGGATCTTGTTGGTCACGGGTTCGACACGGGCGATTGTGGGCGCGCGGCCGATTGGTGTAAAAGTCGTCGTCAGCAGGGCCCCATCTACTACTGAGAGGGACCAGCTGGTTCGATTGGGAACGTAAACCCTGTTGTGGTCGAGATTAACATCGACATGGCACGGGTAGCCACCCATTCTTACGAGCGTCGTATCGAGCGTCGCCATGTCAATGACGGTCAGATCCCTCGAGTACCTGTTGCTTACGAATGCTCTTCCGGTATTGGGATTGAGGCCCATCCCGTGGGCATAGTCGCCCAGGGGCACAAGCACGGTATCCGGGCTATCGCTCCTTTTCACCATCACCCTGTTCGCCCAGGCGCAGACTACGTAGAGATCGTCGCTTACGGGGTCTATGTGCACAGCGTTCGGGCCGTCTGCGGTTGGGAGCGAGGATACCTGATTCGTGTAACCGTCTATGACCACGAGCCCCGTGACCCACCACTTCGGTGAATAGACTTTGTGGTCCTCTAAGTTGATTTTCACCTGACCGGGACCGCCCGGGGCTGAGACGCGCTCGCCGCTAAGGTTGATCGCCTCGAAGACACTCAATGCCCATGACTCGGTATCGGTGACATAGCACTTATAGGTCACGGGGTTGACCGCAAGCATGGCCGGACTTCCCGGAACCGGGATCATCAGGGTGTCACCGGCTGAGTCTATCTCGATGAGAAGGTCCGCGTCGGGAAGGCCTGCGAAAGCTCTGTCGGCCAGACCATCTATCGAGATAAACCCGGGCTCGGCCGGGAGCCCGACGTTCTGCGTCGTATATGTGTCCGTGTCTACAATGGTAACACCGGCCGGTGTGGTACCGGCAAAAAGGCGCCCGGTTTCGGGATTGAGTGCGAGGGTCGTGACCGGACCGTCGACTGAGACACTGTAAACCGAGTCCGAGTCAATGGTGAAGACCGTTATCGTGGCCTCCCCGGAGTTCGCGATGTAGAGTTCACCTTTCTCGGGATCAATCTCTATGTCCGCGGGTGCGAGCCCGGTGGTGAAGTATGCCGTATCACCGGTTGAGGTATCGAAGTCGAAAAGCAGGTCGGAGTCGGTGAGCGCTGCGAAACCCCTTCCCGTCCATGGATCTACGGAGACGGCGGCAGGGCTGCCAACGCATTCGATTGTGTCTGATACGGCCGAGCTTTCCAGGACCCAAATGGTGCTGTCACCCGCGGCCGCCACGTACGCCAGGCCGCGGATCGGATCTATAGCCACACCCGATGGGGACTTCCCGACCGCAACCAGGGTAGTGTCGCCTGTCTCGATGCTCATGATTGTCACCATACCGGGGTCGGCATGGCAGGCGTAGAGCAACCTTGCAGCCGGGTCCAATCCCATTGCCACCGGGGTATCTACAAGGTCGAACAGGGTCACTTCATATGTGGCCTCGTCGATTCTCATGAGGTGCGCCGAGGCGGCACCGACAAAGAAATCTCCCGTCACGGGATCGATCAGGGTCGTACGGGGCTCGGCAGGCAGCTCGATGTCTCCGCAGTGCCATATCGGGTAGCACGAGGAAGGAATGAAAAGGAGCACGAGTACCGCCAGCAATGGCAATAACCTGTTTAGTTTCAATATGTTCCTCTCATGTAAGCATACATATAAAAACACCGGTGAGTCGGCACACTCCCGGCGTCCCAATGCCTGTGATCGTAACTATTGTACCACGGAATCCCGTTGAAGTCAAGCACTACCGTTGGTGGATTCCGGTGGCATGGCAGGTTTCAAGATGTTATAAAGAACTCGAAGGTTTCGATTCACCGGAAGGGGGATACACAATATGGTTAGTGTGGTACGATCGGCAATCATACTGGTCCTTACAATGGGTCTGTTTCTGGCCCTGAGCGGTCTCTGCTACCCCGAAGATGAGTCGGAGATCATGAGCCCCAGGATTAGAAGATTGCAGGAGAGGCTTGGACGCGCCTATTCGGGTACGGGCGGCTGGCCGGTGACCAACTTCCTTGAGGAAAACAACGGGAAATTCCCGCTAATCGAAGATAGTCTGGTCACCTTTGTCTACCATGGCGCGGTGGGCTTGAGGGCAACCGTCCCCTCTGACATAAACCGCTGGGATACAAAGACCCGTGAGATGACAAGGCTGGGACGGACCAACCTGTACTACCTTACACTCACCATGCCGATGGACGCGCGCATAGACTATAAGTTCTATGTCGACCGGCTCTGGATGCTTGACCCGCTCAACGCGAGGACGATAACAGGCGGTTTTGGAGACAATTCCGAATTCAGCATGCCTGACTACGTGCCACCATCTGAGATTGCCGAGGCCATGTTCCCGCAGCGGGGCACAGTCGATGTTCATGAGTTCACGAGCGACATACTCCCCAGTACGAGGAAGATCCAGGTCTATATGCCGTACGGGTCCCGGCCCGACTCGACAGGCGTGGCCGCAAATCCCGGGCCGTATCCTGTTGTTTTTGTGCAGGACGGTGGAGAGTACATCACACTCGCCTCGATGGTCAACGTGCTGGACAACATAATCCGACGGGGCCGTATTCCTCCTATCATCGCCGTTTTCATCGATCCGTTCGACAGGAATTACGAATACTGGCTGAACGCCGACTATGAACGGTTACTGATCGAAGAGATCATGCCGTTCATCCGCGTGCGCTATGACGTCAGCACCCGCCCGGACGATACCGCGATCATGGGAGCATCGCTCGGTGGTGCCATATCCTTTATGATTGCGATGAATCACCCGGAGATTTTCGGTATGTGCGGGTCGCAGTCGGGGGCATTTGAAGTGGATGATGGGAAACTCCTCATGCAGGCGGAGGAGAGTCCGAAACAGCTTGTCGACTTCTATATTGACTGCGGGAAATTCGGCGATCTCCTGAGCGAAAACAGGAGGATGCAGACTATTCTCACCGAAAAGGGGTATCGCCTGAAGTACCAGGAGTTCAACGAAGGACACAGCTGGGGCAACTGGCGTGCTCATATTGACGATATGCTTGTCTTCTTCTGGGGAAGGAGGGGAGAGCGATGAAAAAGCTACTGATCAGTACGGTTCTTATCTGGGGTTGTGTGGCGGTCTGTCTTGCGACTGCGCCAAACAGGACTTCACAGGTTTCCACTTTCTCGATTGTGGGATTCGATCCGGAGACGGGCGAGCTTGGTGTAGCAGTGGCTTCGAAATTCCTCGCGGTCGGTGCAGTCGTACCGTGGGCAAGCGCGGGGGTCGGAGCCGTTGCGACCCAGTCATATGCCAATACGATGTATGGCCCGGAGGGTCTTGCGCTTCTTGCGTCCGGTCTTGATCCGAATGAAGTCCTGGAGAGCTTGGTCGGCTCCGACGAAGGCAGGGACCGACGGCAGGTCGGGATAGTGGATGCAGTGGGACGGTCGGCCACCTTCACCGGCAAGGAGTGCATCGCCTGGGCCGGTGGCAAGGCCGGTAAGTACTTTGCCTGCCAGGGTAACATACTCGTTGATGGGACGGCCATCACCGCGATGTCCCAGACCTTCGGGGAGACCGAGGGTGAGCTGGCTCTTCGTCTGGTCAAGGCACTCAAGGCCGGTGAGGAAGCCGGTGGTGACTCCAGGGGCAAGCAGTCGGCTTCACTGCTCGTGGTCAAAGAGGCCGGGGGATACCTGGGTCTCAATGACAGGTATATCGACCTGAGAGTCGATGATCATGCCGAACCGATTGATGAATTGTCACGCCTGCTGGGGATCCAGCTCTCCTACAGCGCTCTCTTTGAGGCAAGTGCCTTGAAAGAGGAAGGCGATCTCGACGGAGCTCTGGGTGCGGCCCTGAGGGCGGTTGAACTCAACCCCACCTTGCCGGAAGCCCTGTATGACCTAGCATGTTATTACTCGCTATCCGGTATGAAGGATGAGGCGCTGGAGACTCTTGGACAGGCCCTCACGCTGTCACCTGAATTTAAGAAGATGGCGCGTGACGACTCCGATCTTGAAGCACTCAGGCAGGACGAAGCCTTCAGGGCAATGGTGGAAGAGTGAGCGGTTGAGGTCCACCCGGGATTGAATTATGGCGGAAGGTCCTTTAGTACACTACAATGCCAGGCAGCTCAGAAGGGTGCTCAAGGGTAAAAGGGTCCGGATCGAGTTCGGTGTTCGCAAGCTCAAGCGGTTCGAGTCTTCGCTCCGGAACCTGCGCATCAACGACGTTGAAGCCTACGGCAAGCAATTCCGTATCAGACTTTCCGATGAGAGGATCATTCTTGTACACCTCATGATGTGGGGCTACTGGCGCATCTATCGTAAAGCGGAGACCTGGGATAGACCGCGTGAGCGCGCTCGCCTGATTCTGACTACCGGTTCCCACGCCGCCGTTGCGTTCTCGGCGCCTGTTGTGAGACTTCTCACTCAGGAGGACCTCGATCGGCACCCGACATGGGGCAATCTGGGTCCGGATCCTCTGAGAAGCGACTTTTCCAGGAGAGAGTTCCTGCGGCGTCTTGATGCCAGGCCTTCCTATACGATCGGGGAGGCATTCCTTGATCAGACGATCGTTTCAGGTGTGGGGAATATCCTTCGGATCGAAGTCATGTTTCGAGCGAAGATCCACCCCCGGAGAAAAGTGGCCCGGCTTTCCCGGAATGACAAGCGGCGACTTACAGACTGGACACTCAGACTGATGAAGAAATGGCTTGAGGAGCGGGGGAGGGAGGATGAGTGGATCCGCGTCTATCGCGGCAAGAGCAGACCATGTCCGAGATGCGGAGGCCGTGTGGAGTCGTTTCGGCAGGCCGGGCGGATCACCTATGCCTGCCATGACTGTCAGATTTAGCGGACCGGTTGAGCAACCCCGGTCGACCTCAAGGAGTCAGAATCAAAGGAGTATGGGCGCAAGTCGTCGTTCACATGGGGAGGAGTGATTGCATATGACGTTTCGGCGCTGGCAGATTGTCCTGGGTCTTTCGCTGGTTGTGTTGTCCGCGGTGCTGTATTTCTTCCACTATACGGTCTTCCACGATGCCCATCACATATTCATATACATGGTGGGAGACGTAGCGTTTGTTCCGATCGAAGTGCTGCTTGTTACCCTGATAATCCACAGCCTGCTTGTCCGGCGGGAGAAGCGGATAGTGCTTGAGAAACTCAACATGGTCATAGGGACCTTCTTTAGTGAGGCTGGGACGGGGCTTCTTGTGTCACTCTCGGATGCCGATCCCGGACTCGATAGCATCAGAAAGAAGATGATTGTCTCAAATGACTGGTCAGATAAAGAATTCGAAGTCGTGAGCCGCCATCTCAGGTCGTATGACTATGGGATCGATATCACCAAGGTTGACCTCGAGAACCTGCGGAACTTTCTGATCACCAAGAGGGATTTTATGGTTCGGCTTCTTGAGAACCCCGCTCTGCTCGAACATGAGACTTTCACCGATCTTCTCCGTGCGGTTTTTCATCTCACTGAGGAAGTCCGGAGTCGTGGGGATCTGGCCGGCTTACCGGATAGCGACTACAAGCATCTGGCAGGGGACATAAGGAGAGCCTATGTCCTGCTGGTCAGCGAATGGCTGGATTACATGAAACACCTCAAGAACCACTATCCTTATCTCTTCTCACTGGCAATGAGAACCAATCCATTTGACCAGGAGGCGTCACCGATAGTAAAGTAGGAGCGGCACTGGCGGTCCAATGAACGGAGGTGTTCGGTATGGCTTCGAAGAAACTGATGGTACTTCTAAACAAGGCGATAGCGAGAGAGATCCAGGTTTCGATCCAGTACATGTGGCAGCAGGTGCTCTGGAAGGGGATCGAGGGTTTCACGGTGAAGGATGAGTTGAGGGCTATTGCGCTGACCGAGATGAGACATGCCGAAGAGATAGCGATGAGACTCGCTTACTTCGGTGGCCGCCCGACCACTGAACCGGACCCGATCACAGTGGGCAAGACCTTCAGACAGATGGTCAGGGAGGATATCAAGGCCGAACAGGGTGCAGTCAAGCTCTACAAGGAGATAATAGCGCTGGCCGAGAAGGAGAAAGACTACACCACGGTCACGATGTTTAAGACAATTCTGGCTGAAGAGGAAGATCATCTGGATACTTTCCAGGCCCTCCTGGGTAAGTAGCCGGCACAGGGCGCCATCACGGGCTCCTGAACCCCACGGGTTTGACTTGACTTCGAGCGGGTTTCGTGGTACCATTGTTGTGTTGGAGCGGGACGCAGGCGCGTTCCGCTTTATTTGTTATTTTGAGACATAGGGGTAGAATGCAAAGATTCTTAATCTGGTGTCTGGTAGCGATGGCGGTTCTGGCTGCTGTTGGCGTCGGTACTGCGGACGCGGCGAGACGGACGGTGCTGATCGAGCACGCGATCAATGTCGGCTGCGGGTGAGGCCGCTGCCTGAATCCAAGTTTGGATTCGATGCTCGTTTATTACAGTCCAGTTGATGTTGTGATGATCAGATACCACGGAAGGGATCCGTGGGCGTTAGATCCCTTCTACCTTGCCAACCCGGTGGAGATTGAGGAACGCTTAGGCTACTACTCAATCACCAAGATGCCGGCGATGTTCATCGACGGCGTCAAGCGACCGAAGTCCTGCTTCGTTGGACCGATCAAGGATGTGATCGATGAGAATCTTGACGTCCCGAGCCCGATAAAGCTGGTGGCGAGTGACTCATTGAGCGGCGATTCCTGCTTTGTTGACATAAGCGTGATAGCGGAGTGGGAGCCTTTGGCGGACAGCCTGATCCTAAGAGCGGCCGCGATCGAGGACAGCATATACTATGAGGCACCCAACGGTCAGGACATTTTCAACTTTGTCTTCAGGGATTTCGTTCCCGATCCCGGCGGGATCGCGTTCGCGATAGACGCCGGGGAAACCCTGGACTTCAATCTCGCCTTTGAGGTTGACCCATCGTGGGACCCGGCCAACGTCAGCACCATTGTTTTTATCCAGGATGAAACAGACACGAGTATAGTCCAGGCAGTGTCGTCCGCACAGCCACCGGCGGCCTGGGCAAGATACACCGCGCCGAGACGCGGGGATGTTGCCGGTGAAGGAAGGGACGCAGTCTTCCCCGGAACGCTGTTAAGTCGCACGTCGGTTGTGGACACGTTTGACATAGACTTCACACAGCAGCTACCCTCGGACTGGTCCGCAGATTACGAAGTCGTGGGTGGCGTTCCACTGGGTGGTTCAGTCGCCCTCGAGAGTGACAGCTCCTGTGCCATCAACGTTACCATCGGCTGCGGCTATGACACCGGTACCGGGGTGGCGACTCTGACCCTGACATCGCGCCGGGACCCTGCTTTCAGCCGGAGTCTCCGGTACCTTGCCATCTCAGGTGTATGCGCTCTCATAGTCGATGACGATGGAGGCTATGATCTCGAGCCTTACTACGAAGACGCACTCGATTCCTTAGGTATCTCGTGGGGGACCTGGGATCGGACAATCGACGTTCCCGAGCTTGACGACCTCGACGCGACGGAATTTGTGGTCTGGTTCACCGGCCATGCCGCCCCGAGTCTTGATGTGCACGATCAATCGGTTCTAACCTCATACCTCGCAGGCGACGGCCGGCTCTTCCTGACGGGGCAGGACATCGGCTGGGGTCTTGACGATATCAACAGTCATGAATATTCGGAGGACTCCGAGACATTCTACAGGAACTACCTTCACGCACGGCACATCATGCCGAATTCCAACCTCTGGAATTTGTCCGGGCGGGCGGGTGATCCCATAACCGACGGCTTGTCGATTACGATCCAGGGTGGAGACGGGGCAAATAACCAGAACTACCCCGATGTGATAGATTCGGTCGCACCCGCTCAGGTCATTTTTGACTACAGTGATCCGGCCAAGCATGGTGGGGTCCGATTCGACTCGGATTCCTCGAAGGTCGTCTATCTCTCCTTTGGGTTCGAAGCGATCTCGACTCCGGAGGACCGTGTGCTCCTGCTCTCAAGGATTGTGGACTGGTTCGGCGGTCTGGGCGGAATCGATATCGAGAATCCGGCACTGGTCGTGACATGCTACCCCAACCCGGCAACATCTTATGCTGCAATCTCGTTGTCCCGGCCGGGTGCGAAAGGAAGAGTCGAGATCTATGACATCCTGGGCCGGGTCGTAAGGAAGGGTGCTATCGGAGAAGCCGGGCCGTTTACCTGGAATCTCAGAGACTCGTACGGTGATAGAGTGGCCCCCGGCGTTTACTTCGTCTCGGTAGCTACAGGCCCCGGCATGGTGAGCAAGAAGATCATCCTCTCACGTTAGCGATCGAAAGCACTTTCCCCATGACGTTGAGTGCAATATAGTAATATGTGATGCTTATGAGACGGGTCTCCTTCGCGTTCCTGATGGCCGCCATTGCACTGGTCGCGTGTACTGCGGCCGATGATGATGACAATCTGACGGCAAAAGACAGGCACAATGTCATACTGATCATGATCGATACCATGAGAGCAGATCATGTCGGCTGCTACGGGTACGACCGGAACACGACTCCCAATCTCGACAAGTTCGCCGCTGACGCCGTCTTGTTCAGGAATGCAATTTCTCCTGCTCCGTGGACCACTCCAACGGTGGCGAGCATGTTCACGGCCCAGTACCCACACGTTCTCGGGTACCAGGATCAGGCAGTTGTACTTGACGAGAAGTTCCCCTGCCTGGCCGAAGTACTCAGGAACAGTGGCTACGCGACCGGGGGAATAATCGCGCATGCCTATATCTCGAACACCTTCGGCATAGGCCAGGGCTTTGACATCTATGACGAGGAAAACTCCCAGGGGCACGGCCATGTGTCGTCACCGTCGGTCACCGACAAGGCTGTCGCCTTTATCGAAGAGCACAAGGATCGCAAGTTCTTCCTGTTCCTGCATTACTTCGATCCTCATTGCGACTACATCCAGCATGAGGAGTACAACTACTATCCTGACTATGATGGAACGCTCCTCAGCGGCCAGACGATCAGTGACCTGAGAGAGCTGGCCCCGGAGATGACCGAAGATGACGTAGACTACCTGAACGCTCTCTACGATTCGGAAATCAGGTTCACGGACGAGCATGTCGGGAGGTTCCTGGACGTGCTCAAGGAGCAGGGGCTCTACGACAATTCGATTATCATCATCGCTGCCGATCACGGCGAAGAGTTCCTTGAGCGCGGAGATAACTGGATCGGCCACACCAAGACCGTCTATCAGGAGCTGATTCACGTGCCCCTGATGATCAGGCTTCCGGGAGAAACCACGGCAAGGGTCATAGACCAGCATGTAGGGCTCGTGGACATCGCACCCACAATCCTCAGTCTGAACGGTCTCGAGATGCCGGATGGGTATACGCACGATGGAGTGGCGCTTGAGTTTGCCGGCGGCAAAACGCCCCAGCCCCGGGCGGTGTTCAGCGAGACCATGAGGTGGGGTACCTTCCAGACGATGATCCGTGACGGTTTGAAACTGATCTACGATCCGACCAGTGACGTGACCCAGTTGATCAACCTGGCTGAAGATCCCGGAGAGAAGCGGGACGTGAGTGTAGATGACCTGACGACTCTCAGAAAGATGCAGACGGAACTGCATGAGTGGGACTACGAAATGCGGTTGAGACGCGCCGAGCTCAAGACACGCAGTCCCAAGCTCAGCCGCGACCAGATCGACCAGCTCAAGTCTCTGGGTTACATACGCTGAGACCGCCCGACCTTGACATTTACGCCCCCATCCTGTAGCCTCCGCTTAACATAGATCTCATCATACGTATCGGAGGCTATGTTGAAGATTCTCCTGGCCGCCCCGGGAACGGGGAAGAAAGAGAAACGTAGTATCTCAGGACGTGCCTTTCAGGTTCCGCCGCTGGCTCTTGGGATTCTGGCATCGCTCACACCCGATGATTTTGAGATTGAGATGGTTGATGAAAGTATGCGCGACCTGGACTTTGCGAGCACCCCCGATCTCGTTGCCATAACCAGTCTGACCGCGAATGCCCCGAGGGCGTACGAGATCTCACATCAATACAGAGAACGGGGAGTAAAGACGGTCCTGGGCGGAATACATCCGTCTGCCGTACCGTTTGAGGCTATTCAGCACGCGGACTGTGTCGCGATCGGTGAGGCTGAGGGAATATGGCCGAGGCTGCTCGCGGACTTCAGGGCCGGACGCCTCAAGAAGTTTTACAGGGGTAGGAAGCCAGATCCTTCACAGATATCAATTCCCAGAAGGGATATCTTCGAGCGCAAGGGCTACTTCCTCAAAGGAACGGTCCAGACATCCAGGGGCTGTCCCCTTGGCTGTGACTTCTGCAGCGTCCAGCGCTTCTTTGGAGACAAATTCAGGTTCCGGTCGGTGGGCTCAGTGGTAGATGAGATACGTGCCCTCGCCACAAAGTTCGTGGTCTTTGTCGATGATAATCTGGCGGGTAGTCGCTCGTATGCAAGAGAGCTCTTTGCAGGGATTGCCCCACTGAATGTCAAGTGGATCTGCCAGGCACCCATCACGATAGGGAAGGACCTCGGATTCTTGAAGATGATGCACAAGGCCGGGTGCCGGGGGGTCTTTGTCGGCTTTGAGTCGATAATGCCCGATAGCCTCAGAGAAGTGGGGAAGAGCTTCAACGTGGTTGCCCGGTTCCATGATCACATCAAGAGGATACATGACACCGGTATCAGCATCGAGGGAGCTTTCGTATTTGGTTTCGACCATGATGATAAGAGTGTTTTCAAGCGCACACTGGATTTCATCAACAAGACCAAGATAGATTTCGCCCAGTTCGGGATCCTGACTCCTTTCCCGGGGACCAAGCTTCAGGAGCGGCTCAAGCGTGAGAACCGCATAATCACCGAGGACTGGAGGAAGTACGATATCGCGCACACGGTCTTCAAGCCGGCCAAGATGACAGTTGAAGAACTCGATCGGGGCCGCCGGTGGATTGAGGATGAGTTCTATTCGCTCAAAGGAACGGTGAGAAGGGCGTTCAGTCTGGGCAGGCGCACCCACTATCTCATTCCCATGCTCATCCTTAATGCAAGCTACCGCCAGTATATAAAGGCTTTCCGCTGATTATCCTGCTTGACATTGCCGTTTTGCCCCCGTATTCTGTGTCGTAAGGACTCGGGTGGGCCTCGGGTCGGGATCTGACTGAATCCGCGCAGGGAGAACAATATGGTTAGTGATGAGTGCGACCACACCTGGAAAATGACAAATCTCAGGGACGGTTTCATAGTAACTGAGAAATGTTACCACTGTAACAAGAATCGCGTGTACTTCTCCTATGAAGATGTTCCTCCAAAGGATGAATACAAAGAGGACGATCACTACTGGAACTATGCCGGGAGCGCCCAGTCGGTCAAGTTCGATATGGTTTGCACCAGGTGCGAGAAGACCGTCCCGTTCGAAGACCTGATGGGTCTGATGCATTGCGTGGGTTGTGATCCTGAGTGCCATGTAAACATAATGTCCCGGATCTGCGAGGGACAGAACGTCTGGCTCTATGCCGCCCTGTCCTATCAACTCGGGGAAGAGGTCGATCTGCCGGTCGAGAAACTGGTGATCTTGACCGACTACTTTACATCGAGACTCCGTACGCCCGGCAAGAAGATACTGGTTGTACCCGGTTCCCTGACAAGAAGACCCGATCTATGTCGTGGCGAGATGCTCAAGGATGTGGGCATGCTCAGCCTGACCCCTGAGGGTTAGATCGCCAAATGAAGGAGGCCAAACCGTGACAGTCAAAGACCTGGAAACCAAACTGAATTTCAAACCCTTGAACAAGGTTACTGAAAACGAGATCGACGGCGCCTTCATCTCCGACATGCTCAGCGATGTCATGGCGGGTGCACAGGCGGGCAGCGTCTGGGTTACGGTCCAGACCCATAAGAACACTATCGCCGCCGCAAATCTTGTAGATGTTCCTGCAATCATAGTCGTGAGGGGGAAGAAGGTTCCGGAAGACACGGTGAAGATGGCGGACAAGGTCGGCGTGACCGTCTTCGGAACAGATCTCGATTCGTTCAAGGTCGCCGTCCAGCTCTACGAAGCCGGCCTCAAGCCTGTCGGATAGGCGATCAGGGCCGAACTACACAAACGGGGAACGATATGCAGAAACTCAGTGCTGAGAAGCTGCAGTCCCACTATCGTGACCTGAAGAACCGCAAGAAATCCAGGTTGGTCATAGTCCATATGGGTACGTGTGGTATAGCATCCGGATCCGAGGGTGTGCTTGAAGCTGTTCTCTCAGCTTCAGAAGAACTCGGGAAATCGGGTGTCACGATTAAGACTACAGGGTGTGCCGGGCTTTGCTCGCGGGAGCCGATGATGACGGTCGAACTCCCCGGAGCGCCTCCGGTGAAGTACTGCGATCTCGATGGAGCCAAGGCAAAACAGATTTACGCGGAACATGTTCTCGGGGGGAAACCGGTCGGCAAGTTTGTTCTCGGCGCTGGCGCCGAGAGCCTCCACTAGGCAGTACCTGGGTGTAGAAAGGACATCGCTTGATCGAACTTGTTCTTCTAGTATTGGAGCAAGAACCCGGAAGGCGGAGTGAGTTAGAAAGCGCACTGACCGGCCACGGGTATGCGGTACGACTGGCTCCCGACGGGGCCGCCTTGCTTTCCGAGATAGGTGCAAGACCTCCCCATCTCGTTATCATTGATCTCGATCTTCCTCATGATGACGGCCTGATGCTTCTGAAGACCGTCCACGATATCATGCCGATGGTTCCGATCATAGGCGAGACGGCAACTCCGACCGTCGAAGGGGCCGTGGAGGCGATGCGGAGAGGAGCCTACAACTACATCTCCAAGTTCAGCCCCATGCCGGAACTCTCCGACATGATATCCCACGCGTTGGGTAAGGAACGCATGGAGGTCGAAACCAGGGAGAAAGCCAGGGAGCGGAGGATCAAGAGTTTTGACGATCCCGCAAGTCTTGCTGCGATTGACGGGATCCTTGCCAAACATCGCTTTTCAGAATCCATGCTGATTTCCTACTTGCAGGATATACAGAAGGAACTCAACTACCTGCCTCAGGAGGCGCTGAGGTTTGTCGCAGGAAGAGTCAACATCGATCTTCCGAGGGTTTATGGAATTGCGACCTTCTACAAGTCATTCAGCCTGCTTCCGAGGGGGAGACACATGATCCACGTGTGTCTGGGGACTGCCTGTCATGTGAGGGGAGGCACCAACCTTCTCGACAGTTTCGAGCGGGAGTTGGGAATTCACACGGGTGAGACCACCTATGATGACAAGTTCTCGCTTGAGTCCGTGAGATGTGTGGGTTGCTGCGGACTGGCTCCGGTATTCGTTGTTGACGGGAAATTCTACGGGAAGATGACCCAGGAGAAGATCCCGCAGGTTCTGGGTGGATATGACTAAGAAATCCGGCCGCAAGCAGATGACCGTCAGTGTGTGCTATGGCACATGCTGTGTTTTAAACGGTGCGCGGGAGGTGAAACAAGCTCTCGAAGCATCGCTCGGGCGCCATAGGGTCCCGGGCAGGGTCAAGGTGACCGGGGGAAGGTGCAACGCGTACTGCAATCTGGGCCCCGTTGTAACCGTCGAACCCGGTGGGACCGTCTATGGGAAAGTAACCGCCGGCGATGTTGAAGAGATAGTCAAGAAACACCTGGTTGGTGGGAAGGTGGTCAAGCGTCTCACGATCGGCGAGAAGCCGGGACTGGATTCGCTGCCTTCGCTTTCGGATATCGGCTTTTTCAAGGATCAGGTTCTGATTGCGATGCGAAACCGCGGGAGGATCGATCCCGACAGCATAGATGACTACATCGCAAATGAGGGTTATCTTGCGCTCCCGAAGGCTCTCACGGAGATGAAGCCGGAGGACATCATAGATGAGGTCAAGAAAGCCGGTTTGAGGGGACGAGGAGGTGGGGGTTTCCCGACGGGGATCAAGTGGGGGATATGCAGGAAATCTCCCGGCCCGGATGGTAAGTACGTGATATGCAACGCCGACGAGGGAGATCCCGGGGCTTTTATGGACAGGAGCCTGCTTGAGTCCGATCCGCACTCGGTGCTCGAGGGGATGACAATCGGTGCGCGCGCGATCGGGGCTGACGTCGGATACATATACGTGAGAGAAGAGTACCCGCTGGCACTTGAGCGCGTGACAAAGGCAATTGAAGTCGCTCATGAGTACGGTCTTTTGGGTGAGAATATCCTCGGGACCGGCTTCAACTTCGAGATCAATGTGGTGAGGGGTGCGGGGGCGTTCGTCTGTGGCGAGGAAACCGCCTTGATGGCATCGATTGAAGGCGAACAGGGTCGCCCGAGACCACGTCCGCCATTTCCCGCGGAGAGCGGGCTCTGGGGCAAGCCCACGAATGTAAACAACGTTGAAACCTGGGCGAACGTGGCGCCCATCATTTTGCGCGGCGGAGACTGGTACGCATCACTCGGAACCGAGAAGAGCAAGGGGACAAAGGTCTTCTCGCTTGTGGGGAAGATAAAGAACACCGGTCTGATCGAGGTTCCGATGGGGACCACGCTCAGGCAGATCATATATGATATCGGCGGTGGGGTACTCAAGGACAGGGAGTTCAAGGCCGTGCAGAGCGGGGGACCCTCCGGCGGCTGCATCCCGACGTCTTTGATCGATCTTCCCGTGGATTATGAGGAGCTCTCGAAGGCGGGTTCGATCATGGGGTCGGGAGGCCTGATCGTGATGGATGAGGATACCTGTATGGTCGATGTCGCCCATTACTTCGTGGCCTTCCTTGAGGAGGAATCCTGCGGGAAATGCACACCCTGCCGGGAGGGAATCAGGAGGATGAGAGAAATCCTCGGACGGATCGTCAAGGGTGAGGGCAGACGGGGTGACATAGATCTGCTTGAGAGTCTGGCGGTGACGATCAAGGAGGCATCGCTCTGCGGTCTCGGAGCCACGGCGCCAAACCCGGTACTCACTACACTCAAGTATTTCCGTGATGAATATGAAGCGCACATATACAAGAAGCGCTGTCCGGCAAAGGTCTGCAAGGCTCTTATCGTTTACAGAGTCGTTGCGGATAAGTGCACGGGCTGCCAGAGATGTGTCAAGGCTTGTCCGGTAGGCGCGTTGGCGGGAGCAAGGGCGCAACCTCACAATCTGGATCAAGCCAAATGCATAAAGTGCGGCGCATGCTATGAAGTGTGCAAGTTCGATGCGATTGCTGGTGATGCGATTTATGTGGAGTAAATCCAAATGAGCGACACATTGAGCATCAGGATCGACGGCAGGAACCGGAAGGCCGAAAAGGGCCGGACCATCCTCGAGGTAGCGAAGGAGATGGGGATCGAGATCCCGACACTTTGTTACCATGAAGCCCTGACACCGATCGGGTCGTGCCGGCTGTGCGTTGTCGAGGTCAAGCAGGGGGGGCGGACAAGAACGATGGCTTCGTGTGTGACACCGGTGGCGGACGGAATGGTTGTGAGGACGGAGACAAAGCTGGTAACAGAAATCCGCAGGATGATCATAACCCTGCTTCTCGCCCGGTGCCCCGACATCGAAATCATAAGGCACAAGGCAAAGGAGCTCGGAGTCAAAACCAATCCGTTTCCGAAGGGTGAGGAAGAGTGCTATCTGTGTGGGATGTGTGTCAGGGCCTGCAAGGAGATCGTCGGGGTCGGGGCGATCGGATTCGCCAATCGAGGTCCTGAGAGTGAGGTGGTACCACCCTTCGGCCAGGAATCGAATGTCTGCGTGGGATGCGGTACCTGTACCACGATCTGTCCGGCCAGAACGTTTGACCTTAGGAAAGTATTTGCGCGAAGGAGTCTTCACAGCGTTGGAGGCTCGAAGGACACTTTCAGGTGTATTGTGTGTGAGACGCATTACGGAAGTCCCTGAGTTTGTTTGAGGAGACCATGCCGGGAAAGACACGGACAAAGAAGAAGTCGAAGAAGGCGACGCGGGTCCGGAAACGACCCGCCAAGAAACGCCCTGCAAAGAAATCCCAAACGCGGCCGGTCCGGGCAAAGGGTACAGGTGTCGCCGTCGTAATATCGCAGTGTGAGAGCGATCTCTCACGTGTGCTCGATATCACCTCACTCGAGAAACAGGTGGCGGCAAATCCCGAGGTGGCCCTCGTCAAGGTCCAGGACTACCCCTGCACGATCGGGAAGATAGATGCGATCGGCGCTCTGATTGTCAAACGCGGACTGTCACGGGTAGTTGTCGCCGGCAGCAGTGAGCGGTTGTACGGCAAGTTCTTCAGGAACATTCTGGCGCAGTCGGGTATCGATCCTTCACTGGTGGAGTTTGCGGACATAAGCAGGTTGTGCTCGGCCCCGCCGGGAGCAAAGAAGGCAACGACATCGGGCGCACTGGGGCTCATAAATATGGCTGTTGCCCGTGTAGCCGGCACGAGTCCGATGGAAAAGGTAGAAGCCGATATCAAACCGGTGTGCGTTGTGCTGGGTGGTGGTATAGCGGGTATGTCGGCGGCCACGGCCATGGCTTCGAGAGGTGTAAAGACAATCATAGTAGAGAAGGATGAAAGTGTCGGGGGACTGCTAAAACAACTCAACATCGTCTTCCCGTCCTACATAGAAGCATCCGAGTTTCTCAACGGCCAGTCACGGAACATCGATGCGGGCGCGGTCGAGGTGAAAACCGGGGTGGAACCGGTTTCGGTCCGCGGTCATGTCGGGAATTTCGAGATTGAGCTCACCGGCGGCGAAAAGATCGAAGCAGGTGTGATAATTGTTGCCACCGGGGCGGACCTGCTTACGCCGAAGGGTCTGTTTGGCTACGGTGAACGCGACCAGGTGGTTACCCAGGTTGAGTTCGAAGCCATACTCAAGCGTGGGGACAATCCCGGTTCAGACGTCGTGATGATCCAGTGTGTGGGATCGCGGAACGATGAAAGACCTTATTGCTCACGTATATGTTGTACGGCCTCAATCAAGAACGCGATCCTGATCAAGCAGAAGTTCCCGGCTTCGCAGGTGACGATACTGTCGCGGGGCTTTGCAGGTTATGCCGGTGATCTTGACCGGGCGAGGGACATGGGTGTCGACATAATCCGGTACTCACCGGAGAAGCCGCCCGTCCTCGGAGACACCACGGTTGAGGTCTACGACCAGATATCCGAGATGGAAGCCCACATACCGTTCGACCGCATTGTGCTTGCGGTGCCGATGCTGCCCCCGGCGACGAACACATCACTCGCCCGGATGTTCAAGATACCGACTGACAGCTACGGCTTCCTGGTGGAGCCGAGGCTTAAGGTGAGGCCTGAGGAGTATGCTCCGAGAGGTGTTTTCGTTGCGGGGAGTGCGCACTGGCCGTCGACGATCACCGAGTCGATCGTACAGGGTTACGGCGCCGCCTCGCGGGCATTCGACCTCATCAGTCTCGGCAAGGTAGAGCGTATTGCGCGTACGACCACTGTCGACCGGGACCTGTGCAGGGGGTGCGGCCGTTGTGAAGAGGTGTGCCGGCACGGCGCCATCGAGCTCGTGGTTGACGAAGACGGCTTGAAGCGGGCAGAGGTGATTCCGATTCAGTGTGTGGGTTGCGGAGTGTGTGTCTCAGTTTGCCCTTCGGGCGCGCTTTCGCACGCCGATATGACGGCCCGTCTGATCGATACGACTATTGAAGCGGCAGGGGGTATATAGCATCAAAACGAAGGTGGCAATAGTGCCGTGCAAATGGCATCCGCTTACAGCGATGGAGAATGCCGCGAAGGATGGCTTCACCTGTGACGCGGGTCCGACTGTCATACCGGTCAAATGTACAGGTCTGGTCAAGGTGTCTTTCCTGCTGAAGCTGTTTGCCAAGGGTTTCGACGGAGTACTGGTACTGGGTTGTGAGGAGGGAGACTGTCATTACTACAACGGAAGCCAGAGATGCGGAGAGATAGTAAAGGAGACGCAGGAGATACTTGAGATTGCCGGAGTACCGGGGAAACGCCTCGGCTTTCACATGATATCGGAGAGCGGGGGCAAGGAATACAAGAGGGTGCTTGGGAACTTCCTCAAGCAGTTCAAGAAAACAACCAGGAGGAGGAAACGTGTCGCTTCGCGCGGCCGTAGATAAGACAAAGGCATATCTCTGCCTCGAGTGCGGTATCTGTACGGGCAGTTGTCCCGTTTCCAGGCATCGCGACGCCTACTCACCGCGGCTGACCGTGGAGAAGGCGCTCCTCTTCAGTGAGGATGAAAGTGTGCACGACCCGGAAATGTGGAGCTGTCTCACCTGCGGCACCTGTGATCTCCGGTGTCCGTCCACGGTTGATTTCACGGGTTTCATGAGATCGATGAGGGAGCGCGCAAGACAGGTTGGTGAGAGCGGTGTCTGCACCCATGCGGACACACTCGCAGCCCTGATCGACCTGCAACGTATGCCAGGGTTCAGACGACAGGCTTCCTGGCTGGGGCGTGGCGCGAAGACACGGTCGAGATCAAGCACGTATTACTTCGGAGGCTGCCTGCCTTTTCTTGATGTCGTGTTCAAGGAAATCGGTTTCGACGGCAGGGGGATCGGGAACTCAAGCGTACGTCTGCTCAATCAGTTGGGCATCATACCTGCCGTCAGCGAAGGTGAGGTGTGCTGCGGTCATGATGAGTACTGGACCGGGGGAGGCGATCTCGTAAAGGAACTTGCTAAACGTAATGTCGCAGCTATAAAGAAGACGGGTGCAAAACGTGTCGTGTTCTCCTGTCCGGAATGCTATCACATGTTCAAACACGTCTATTCGGAGTTCGTAAGGGGTATGGGGCTCGAGGTGGTCTTCCTCCTTGATCTTCTGAGTGAAAAGATGGGTGACATACGATTGAATTCACGCAAAACCAAAGTGACCTACCACGATCCCTGCAGGCTCGCCAAGTCTGATGACATTATCGAGGAACCTCGGAACGTGCTCAAGAGCATACCCGATCTCGAGCTGGCGGAAATGACGCGAAGGGGTAAGGATGCACTTTGCTGTGGTTCAAGCAACTGGGTGAGCTGCTCGAGGGTCAACAAGAAGATCCAGGTCGAGAGACTTGATGAAGCCATCTCAACAGGCGCGCAGGTGCTTGTTACCGCTTGTCCGAAGTGCAATATCCACCTGAGATGCGCCCTGCGGGATGAGGATTGCTCAGGTCAAATAGAGATAACCGATGCGGTCACGCTTGTGGCCGGATCATTGGGAGGTAAGAAGCGTGGAAGGTAAGGTTGCAGTGATCGGCGGTGGGATTGCCGGTATTCAGGCTGCGCTAGACCTCGGTGAGATGGGTATTCAAGTCTATCTGATCGAGAAGAAACCCAGCATAGGCGGGGTGATGGCACAGCTTGATAAGACTTTTCCCACCAATGACTGCTCCATATGAATTCTCGCGCCTAAAATGCTGGATGCCGGTCGGCATCCCAGGGTCGAACTGCTGGCGTACAGTGAGATAGAGGGGCTTAAGCGGAAAGGCGGCAAGTTCTCACTCAAGGTGAGAAAGCGCACCCGCTACGTCGATGAAGAAATTTGTAATGCCTGTGGAGACTGTGTGAGCAAGTGCCCGGGAAAAGCACCCGATGCCTTCGACATGGACTTGAGGAAACGGAAAGCGATATACCTTTACTTCTCACAGGGCATTCCCGCGGTAATGACCATAGACAGCGACCACTGCATATACTTCACCAAGGGCAAGTGTGGCGTGTGTAAGAAGATCTGCGACAAGGGCGCGATAGACTACGAGATGAAGGACAAGATCCTTGCTCTCGACGTCGATGCGGTAATAGTCGCGACCGGGCTTGATATCTTCGACCCGACGGCGCTTACCCACTACGGTTTTGGCAAGATCCAGAATGTAATAACCGGCTTACAGTATGAGAGACTCATAAATGCGACCGGTCCCACCGGAGGGCATCTCCACAGACCCTCCGACGGCAAGCTGGCCAAGAAGGTGGCTTACGTACAGTGTGTGGGCTCGAGAGATCTCAACAACTGCGCGTATTGCTCGAGCGTTTGCTGTATGTATTCGATCAAGGATGCCATGCTGGCGAGGGAACACGATCCCGAATCGGTTTCCTACGTCTTCCACACGGACCTCCGGAACGTGGGCAAGGGGTTCCAGAAGTACGAGAAGCGGGCGGCGGAAGAGTACGGGGTCCAGTACATAAGGGGAAGGGTTGCCGAGATCGAGGATGGTCCCAACGGGAATCCCATCGTGTGGTACGAGGACACGAGAAAGAGAAAAGTCGAATCGCTTGAGACCGAAATGGTCGTGCTGGCAACCGCGGCGATGCCGTCAAGGGGAGCGCTTGGGCTCGCGAAACTTCTCCGGATCAAGGCGGACAAGTACGGTTTCATCCTGTGTCCCCCCGAGCAACCGGCGGATACCAGTGTGGCAGGCATCTTCGCCTGTGGGTTCTGTAAGGGGCCGTGTGATATACCCGAGGCGGTAAGCCAGGCCAGTGCCGCCGCAGAGCGGGCGGCGGCCAGGATATATGAGGAAGTCGGCGTATGAGTAAGCAAGGCAGGAAAGACACGGTGAACGGCCCGCGTATAGGGGTTTTCGTCTGTAACTGCGGGACGAATATTGCGGGCTTCCTGGATGCCAAAACCGTGGCCGATTACGCGTCGGGTCTTCCAAATGTGATCTTTGTGAGAGAGAATCTTTACTCGTGTTCGGAAGCCGGGATCAATGACATCCGTCAGGCCATTACCGATAACAAACTTGAACGGGTCGTTGTCGCCGCCTGTACACCGAGGACACATGAGCCAACATTCCGTGCGGCATGCGAAGATGCCGGGCTTAATCCCTACTATTTTGAATTCGTCAATATCAGGGAGCACTGCTCGTGGGTGCATAAGGAAGATCGCGAGGCGGCTACGGAGAAGGCGAAGGACCTCATAAGGATGGGTGTAGCACGGGCGGCGTATCTTGAGCCGATGGAACCCATCATCGGGGATGTGACGAAACGCGCGCTTGTGATCGGTGGAGGTATCTCGGGCATGACCGCTTCGCTCGAGCTTGCGAGACGAGGGTTTGAGGTGGTTCTGGTTGAGAAACAGAAACAACTCGGTGGGCTCTTAAGGGCGGTCAACTGGATCTACCCGCATGAGAAACCGGCGGCGGAGTATGTGAAGGGTCTGGTGGGGCGTGTAGGAAAAGCCCGGCGCATCAAGGTTCTCAAGTCATCGGAAGTGACCGAGGTCAAGGGTTACATAGGTAACTACATCGTATCCGTGACATCGCTTAAGGAACCTGTGACGGCAGGTATCATAATCCTGGCGACAGGAGCGGAAGTACTGGTTCCGGAAGGACAGTACGGCTTTGATTCAAAGCGGGCTGTAACCCAACTTCAACTTGAAGGCCTGCTCGCAAAGCCCGGGACCCGTCCTAAGAACGTTGTCATGATCGGTTGCGTCGGGTCGAGAATGCGGGACAGGCTTTACTGCTCGCGTATATGCTGTATGACGGCAATCAAGAATGCGATCCTCATTCGCAAGAAGTGGAAATCTGATGTGACCATGCTCTACCGGGATCTCATGTGTTACGGGATCAAGAACGAGAGCCTGCTGATGGATGCCAAGGAAGCCGGTGTCAGGTTCGTGAATTACCCAGACGACGCACCGCCGCTTGCCGAGAAGGGCGAGGTCAAGGTGACGAGTGCCATACTTGGGAGAGAGATGGTGCTCCCGTATGATCTCCTTGTGCTTGAGACCCCGCTTGTACCGGCCGGTACGAATGAAGCTCTTTCCAGGATGCTCAAGGTCCCGCTCGATGAATACGGCTTCTTCCTCGAGGCCCACGTGAAGCTCAGACCGCTTGACTTTGCGACCGACGGGATCTTTGTCTGCGGAACCGCACGGTGGCCCGCCGGCATCCAGGAGTGCATCGAGCAGGCACTCGGTGCCGCGTCGCGTGCATCCACGTTCCTCGAAAGCGGTCGGGTCAAGGTTGAACCGATTGTCTCATTCATAACCGAGGAAGACTGCAGGGGGTGCGGACTCTGTGTGGCGCTCTGTCCATACGGAGCGATTGAGCTGATTGAGACCGAGGCCGGCGAGAAAGCACGGACAATCGATGTCGCCTGCAAGGGTTGCGGAACGTGCGGAGCGACCTGCTACCGGGGGGCAATTACAATGAAGCATTATAGCGACGAGCAATTGACGGCCCAGATACGGGCAGCTTTCGAAAAGGAGTGAGTATGAGTTTCAAACCGCACATCATAGCTTTCTGCTGTAACTGGTGAGCATACAGTGCGGCTGACCTCGCCGGGGTAGCGAGGTTTCAATATGCACCCGACATCAGGGTTGTGAGAGTGATGTGTTCGGGAAGGGTGGATCCTGTGATGGTCATCGAGTCATTGCTGGCGGGTGCGGACGGAGTGTTCGTGGGCGCCTGCAAGCGTGGAGAGTGCCATTATACCTCGGGTAACCTCCATGCCGAGGGCAAGATGGAAATCACCAAGCGGGTCCTCAGGATGGCGGGTATAGATCCTGCCAGACTCCGGATGCGTATGATGTCGAGCGCTGAGGGCAACAAGTTCGTCGAGTTCGCAGGTGAGTTCCAGAAGGATATCACCGAGCTGGGTCCCCTGGGTAAGCCCGAGGGCATCGATAAGAACGATCTTGAGGTCAAGCTTCAGGCTGCGGGGAAGGCGCTCGGCGGCCGTAAGATCAGATGGGTCACGGGCAAGATCGTGGAATTCACCGAGAAGGGTAACCTCTACGGGGAGAAGTTCACGGCCCATGAGATAGGTAGGCTCTTTGACGAGATAGCGATGGATGAATTCAGACTGAGAGAGATACTGGAACGGCTCAAGGGTAAACCCCATTCGGTAAAAGAGCTGGCCACCAAGATGGACACGGCACCGAAGATTCTCGTAAGACAGATGGCGGATCTAAAGAAGATGGGTTTTGCTGAGATACACTCCGTCGTGGGAAACACCCCGATGTGGGAACTTTCAGGTAACGGTGAGACTGCATATGAGTGATAAGTCTTCCCCGAGGGAAGTAGTTGTTGTCGGTGGCGGTATCACCGGGCTTACGGCAGCACTCGAGGTTGCGGGATCGGGCGCCAGGGTTGCGCTTGTTGAGGAGTCGCCGTTCCTGGGCGGGCTCTTGCTCAAGCAGGAACGGGTGGTTCCCGAGGGCTTCCCATCGGTCTGTCTTTCATCCAAGTTGGTGAATGAGGTTCTTGCTCACCCGGGGATCAGGGTACTCACGAACTCGACCCTCGGGAGCGTGCGTAAGAAAGACGACAGGATCAAAGTCAGTCTAACTCACCAGCCGGGCAGGGTAACCGAGGCCTGTAATGCCTGCGCCGAGTGCCTGCTTGTCTGTCCGATAAAGCCATATGATAGCTATAACGAGGGTTTGATGCTCAGGACCGCGATAGACTTTGCGGGGCCGCGTACTTTCGGGGGCGAGTACAATATCGAGAAGGAAACACCCGCCTGCCAGGAGCGATGCCCCGTTCACATAGACATAAGAAGGTACGTGGGACTGATCGCCGGTGGCCGGTACGAAGAAGCAATAAGAGTTATTCGTGACAGGAATCCGCTGCCAGCAGTTTGCGGCCGGATCTGTCCTCATCCGTGTGAGACGGTCTGTAACAGGGGGCGTCAGGACGAGGCGATTGCGATTGATGCTCTCAAGCGTTTTGTAAGCGATTATGAGGTCGCACAGCGAAAGGCCGGCAAGTTCGTACCGCCGAAGCCCAAGAAAGACCTTAAGACCAAAGTGGCAGTGGTGGGGGCCGGCCCCGCGGGTCTTACGGTTGCACACGATCTCGCGCTTGAAGGTTATCGGGTAACCGTTTTTGAGGCCGCTCCCGTGCCCGGCGGCATGATGCACCTCGGAATTCCCGAATACAGGCTGCCCAGGGACATCCTCTTGAGTGATGTTGCATACATCGAAGATCTTGGTGTCGAGATAAAACTCAACACCCCTCTCACGAAGGAGTTCACGGTCGACGACCTCTTCAAGCAGGGCTTTAAGGGAATCTTCCTGGGCGTGGGTGCATATGAAGGTCTTAAACTCAGGGTGCCCGGGGAAGACGACTACGAAGGTTTTCTTGACTGTATAAAGTTCCTCCGGGATGTGAATCTCGGAGACAAGACAAGACCGGGTAACAAGGTGATAGTCATAGGCGGCGGAAACTCGGCGATCGATTCGGCAAGGACGGCGCTCAGGTTGGGTTGTGAGGAGGTCACCATACTCTACAGGAGATCGCGAAGGGAGATGCCTGCAAACGACTGGGAGGTCGAGGGAGCGGAGGAGGAGGGCGTCAAGATTCACTACCTTGCCGCACCGGTCAAGATCCTGGGTAAAGGCGGAAAGGTAGCCGGCATGGAATGCACCAAGATGAGACTGGGCAAACTCGATGCAAGCGGCCGAAGACGGCCGATTCCTGTCGAGGGTTCGGAATTCACCGTCGAGGCCGATCTCATCATTCCGGCCATCAGCCAGCAGCCGGATATCACGTTCCTCCCGGACGAGCATGGCTTCGAGATATCGCGTTGGAACTCGTTTGTGGTTGACGAAAGGACTATGGCCACCAACCGTCCCGGCATATATGCGGGGGGGGATGGTGTGACCGGGCCTGCCACGGTGATTGAGGCAATACGCGCGGGCCACATAGCAGCCGATTCAATGAAGGAGTACCTGAGTTAGATATGAAGAAACCGAAGTTCATACCCGAGTTCAAAGACATTCCTTCCGAGCGGAATAGGATGCCCGAACTGCCGCTTGAAGAGAGGAATCTCAACTTCGAAGAGGTTGAACTCGGGCTTTCGGAGGAGATGGTTCTTAAGGAAGCAGCACGGTGCCTGAGCTGCCGGCGCTGTATCGGCTGCGGGCTGTGTCTTGCAGAGTGTGATCCCAAGGCGATCGTCTACGATGAAGCGGCAAGCAGGGTCGAGCTCGAAGCAGACGCCATAGTATTCACGTCCGACGGTCAGGTCTTTAACCCCGACGGGAAGAAGGAGCTCGGCTACGCGGACGCTGCGAACGTGATAACCAGTTTCGAATTCGAGCGTCTGGTGAGTCCCACGGGTCCATTCGGCGGACTCCTGGTAAGACCCTTTGACGGGGACATACCGAAACGAATCGCTTTCATTCAGTGTGTCGGTTCGAGGGAAGAGGGCATTGGCGCGAACTTCTGCTCATCGGACTGCTGCTCGCGTACGTTTTCACAGGCCAGACATGCCAGGAAGCTTGCCGGCGATGTGGAGGTCCATGTATTCCACAGGGGCTTAAGACCAGTGGGTAAAGGGAGTGAGCTCGATCTTTCGGAGCTTCAGGGCGAGAACTGGATCGAGTTCATCGAGGGAGAGGTGACCTCGGTCAAGGAGGATCCCGGGGATGGGACCCTGAGTGTTGGATACTCAGCCGCGGGTGAAACCGCCGAAGCGAAATTCGATCTCGTCGTGCTTGCCGTTGGTGTCCATGCCCTTGGCGGCTTCAAGCGCTATGCCAGGACGGCGGGGATCAGGGTCAACAAGTTCGGGTTCATTGAACGCAGCATAGGAAGTCTCATCGCCGAGACCGAAGCCGTATCATTTGGTGGTGCCGTTTGCGGACCGGCTCCGGTTTACCGGAGTGTGATCGATGCATTGGCGGCATCAACCAGATCACTCGACTCCTCAGGGGCTGTGCCGTCTCAGCAGTCACCCCGGCACAAGGGCAAGACGTTCGTGTATGCCTGTGAATACGGTCTCGAGCTTGCAGGTGTGAACCGGTCGGATGTCGAAGGGCTTTGTATCGTCCACCCGTTCCTTTGTTACAAGGACGGCAGAGCCGCGATGAGGGCGAATCTGGATGAGACATCATCGATAGTCGTGGTGGGATGTCACAAAGGCAGTCATGAAGAGCTCTTTGAGACGGTCTCGGGTCTCCCCCGGGGAAGCGTCACGATTGTGGGTGGTGAAGGCCTGAGCGGCGACCTGAAGGCGAAATTGGCCTCGGTCACGGAGGGCTCCTCTGCCTCGCAGCTGCCGGAGGCCGGGAGGGAGAAGAGACCCGCGAGTGTGGTTGTGGTCGGCGGAGGCACCTCGGGTCTCGCCGCCGCGAGTGAGCTCGTGCGGCGTGGTGTAGAAGTGACAGTGGTTGAGAAGTCGGCGGAAATAGGCAAGCCTCTGACTTTCGCCGCCATCGCCGAAGGCACAGAGGTCGATGTGGTTGACGGTTTTGTGAAAGCCATAGAGACGAACCCGGTTGCAACGGTTCTTAAGGAAAGCACCGTAGCGGCCGTAGAAACGTCGGATGGAAAGATCACGGTCAAGGTTTCCACCCCCCAGGGTGAGAAGACGCTCGAAGCAGGTGCGATGCTGATGGCAACCGGCGCGAACGCCTATGTGCCTGCGGGGTACCACCATGGAGAGCACGAGGCAATCCTGACCCAGAGTGAGTTCCGCCAGCGTATCACCGGAGGCCGGGCTTCCTGGAAGCGGGTGGCGATGATTCAGTGTGTAGGTGCACGCAGCGCCGAACACCCCTACTGCAGCAGGTACTGCTGCAAGCAAGCCCTGGCCAACGTGCTCAGACTCAAAGAGGACAATCCCGGCGCAGAGGTAACCGTGTTCCACAGAGGGATCAGGGTTTTTGGCTTCGAGGAGGATCTCTACACGGATGCCGCCGACCTCGGGGTAAACTTCATCGAGATCACGGGTGAGCCACGGATTACTACGGAAGGGGCTCTCAAGGTAGCCGTCGACTCGACGGATGGGAAGAGTGTTTCCAACGAGTTTGACGCCGTGGTGCTTTCAGTCGGGCATCTCCACGGCTCGGACCACGAAGAGCTGGCGCGCGTGGCCGGAGTCAGGCTTGACGATCTTAAGTTCATAGCGACGGGTGATTCGCTGGCCGCCCCATTCGCCACAAGTGCTTCCGGCATCTTCGCCTGCGGTTTTGGCCGGTCTCCGGTCATAGCCGAAGAAGCATTCGTTGAGGGCGTTGGCGCGGCTGGTACGATATGCAAGTATCTGGGAGTATGAACAGCAGGAGGCTTCATTGACACTAAAGGAAATATGCCAGGTAATTGAGTGTGAGGTGATTACGGGAGAAGATATGCTCGATCACGACTACGAGGAAGTGTGCGGCGCCGATCTCATGAGCGATGTGCTTGCGTTCGCCGCACCTGGCGGGATTCTTCTCACGGGCTTAAGGAACGTCCAATCCGTCATAACCTCTCATGTAGCAGAGGTGCGAGCGATAGTCTATGTACGCGGGAAGACGCCCGACGAGGAGGCGGTGAAGCTGGCCGGACAGAAGGGTATTCCGCTGTTGTCATGTCCGCTTTCGATGTTCGAAGCATGCGGCCGCCTCTATGAAAAGGGCATGAAATCCGGAAGCCAGATTGGTGGAAAATGAGCGATGAAGTTCTGTTCTTCCAAGAATTTTCAGTCCTTGGCAAGGACTTCACCAACGCGGGTACGGTCTCTACGGAGATAAAATCGATTCTCAAGGAAATCGGTTTCGATCCGGTGAAGATCAGACGGGCGGCCATTGCATCCTATGAAGCCGAGATGAATATCGTCATGTATGCGAAGAGGGCGGTGGTGAGATTGTCGGCCACCCCGACAAGCATACGAATCGAGCTAGAGGATGAAGGCCCGGGCATCGAGTGTATCGAACGGGCGATGGAGGAGGGCTATTCGACCGCGACCGCTGAAATGAGGGAGATGGGTTTCGGGGCGGGAATGGGGCTTCCGAACATTAAGCGTAATGCAGATGACTTCGAGATCGAATCCGAGGTGGGGAAAGGCACCAAACTGGCCATAACGATTCACACGGATTAGCGATGGGAAAATACTATCACCCCATAGAGTTCGTTGACGAAAGATGCGACGGGAGAATGAAGTGTATGCGCAGCTGTCCCACAGCTGCGATAAGGATGCGTGACGGCAAGGCGAGGGTGATTGAAGAGCTGTGCGTGGATTGCGGTGAGTGTATAAATGTCTGTCCCTCGGGTGCGATCGTGCCGCTTACGGATCCCTTTGCGCAGTCTCTGGATTTCAAGTACAAGGTAGCACTACCGTCACCGGTGCTCTATTCGCAGTTCAGACCCGAGGTCGATCCGAGAAAAGTGATAATGGGGCTCAAGCGAATCGGATTCGACTATGTGTGTGATCTATCCCTCGCTTGTCAAGAGGTGAGCATTGCGATCGATGAGTCCATTGCCCAACACAGGGGCAGGCTCCCCGTTCTCTCCTCGTTCTGCCCTGCGGTCGTGAGGTTGATTCAGGTGAAGTACCCGGATCTGACCGGCAGGGTTGTGCCTGTAGATGTTCCCAGGGAGATAGCTGCCAGAGATGTTAAGCAGAATCTGGCACGTGAGCTTGGTGTGGATGTCGGGGGGATCGGTGTAGTCTATATCACGACCTGCCCCGCAAAGATCGTCTCAATCAAACAGCCTGCCGAAAAGGCGAAATCCTGGATAGACGGTGCCGTGTCGATCGTCGATGTCTTTGCTCCTCTCTTCTCAGCGGTCGCCGACCTCGAGAATGAAGAGATTGACGAGGATGTTGCCCGGGACTTCAAGTTCGGTGCGGGCTGGTCCATGTTGGGGGAGATGACCAGGCTGATAGGTGCGGAGCATTCGATCGCCGTTTCCGGTATGAGTGATGTTACAAAGATCCTTGACGATATCGAGAACTCCAAACTCAGAGATGTGGAATTCGTAGAACTCTCCTCGTGTCTGGGTGGTTGCATCGGTGGATCGCTTGTCGTTGAGAACATGTACGTCGCACGCAGCAGCACTCTGCACCTGCTCAGGAAGTATGGTGGTAAGGTTCCGGTTGACAGAGATGAAGTTATAGAGAAGTATAACAAGGGACATTATTCCCTTGAAAAGAAGCTGGCCCCAAGGCCGCTTCGGCCCCTTGCCAGCGACCTGGCCACAGCGATTGAAAAGAAGAAACAGAAGGATACAATATACAATGCGCTGCCCAGGATCGACTGCGGATGCTGCGGTGCTCCGACCTGCATCGCTTTTGCCGATGACATCGTCCGCGGGTATGGCGAAATAGAGGACTGTATCTATATGGGAGGTATCAAAGATGGGAAGAGGAGATCGAAGGACACGGAAGGGTAAGATCTGGAAGAAGAGCTCGGGTAACACCCGTCCTCGCAAAAAGAAGAAGATCAAGGCAAAGGCAAAGGCCGCGAAGGTCTCCGAGCCAACTGCATAGCTGTTCCAGCTTTCTCCTGCGGAGTGCCCGGGGTTACTGCCCCTCACACCATGAGAAGTCCGGATTAGACTGCAACTGTTGGGTGCATCCTACATCAGAATAGCCAGGATGTGCTCCTATCCATCTGTATATGATTGGGTGGAGGTTCAGGAAAAGTGGGGTGGACGGATGGATCTAATCAAGGATGGTTTTCGCAGGCACTGGCTCTTCTTCGCTCTTCTTGTTGTTCTCGCATCGCAGGGTTTTTCACAGGACATGGTCCTGGAGTACACAGGCCGCTACCTGCGGCAGCCCGGCGAACCGGATGAGCTCCTCGATGTAATCCCGCTTGGGGACTCGCTGGCAGTTGTATCGAGTAACCTCGCTCTTGCCGTGGTGGATCTCACTGCTCTCCCCGTCGAGGGAACCAACAGCTACATATCACGTATGATGAATATCAACTCGCGGGACATCTATCTCAAGGACGGCAATTTCATCTACGCCAATCTTCACCACCCCGATGTATCGCTTACAACCGGCTTCGCAGTGATCGAGCGTGTGGGCAACACTCTCTACCGGCGGAAGACAGTGAAGCAGCGCAAGGTCTACTTCGAGAAGATGTGTGTCGATGGAGATTACCTGTACGTTGCAGCCCACAGCCATGGCATACGTGTCTATGATCTCACCGACCCCCTGAATCCTGCTCTGACCGGCTCGCTGGACTCAGGCTTCGTTGATGCCTTCGATATCGTTGTCACAGGCGACACGGCATACGTTGCCGATGGTGCAGGTGGTCTTAAGGTGGTCGACGTGTCCGATGTGGGAAACCCCGTAATCCTGGATGGCGATGACCTTTCCACAGCGTTGGGGACGGCTGAGGGAGTGGTCTCGCGTAACGGTCATGTCTATCTTGCGGCGGGTGGAGCCGGTGTGATTCACTACCGGAACGGTAATCCCCTTGACCGCACGGTATACCCGGTCGACGCTGCCGCCGAGGACATGGAGTGGGTAGAAGACTATCTCGCCGTAACCGACTTTTCCGGGGTTCGCGTATACAGCGTTGCACCGAACGGTGACCTAACCCTGGTCGCACGTGAGAAGGGCGCACGAAGGAATGCCAATGCTGTATTCCGAAGTTTCGGCGGAGTGGGTTCGGATGGTAACCTGGTTCTCTGCTCAACCTGGAACTCGATGGACGTTTACCGGCTGATCCCGGCTTCGATGAGCACACAGGCCGACATAACACCGAGTACTTCCAGGATAAGATTTACACCCAGTGGGGGCACGAAGCTCGTGACCCTCTCCAACTTCGGTGCAGGTGATCTCATAATCGACAGCGTAACTGTGACGGTACCGGCTGTCAGCCTTTCGTACACCGGTGGAACGATCGCCCCAGGGGATACGGCGACCTTTAATATCATCCACGACGGGACGCCGGAAGAAGGCTACGGCATAGTCTACTTCTACTCCAACGACCCCGACGAAAGCCCTCTCTCGATCCAGGTGTTCGCCAGCACCGACCATCTCGATCCCGGCGAACCGGCTGTGGACTTCACACTTCCCATCTTCACGAAGAACCATGAGACCGGTGAATACGAGGAGGGAACCTTCACGCTCTCCGACCATCTGGGAAAGATCATCTGGATGGCTGTTTACGGCTCGTGGTGACCGGCCTGCCTGCCCGCGGTCGCGGACATGCAGAACACGATAGTTAAGGAATTCGAAGATAACCCCGAAGTCGTTACAGTCCTCCTCAATGCAGGCGGTTACTACAAAGAGACCCTGGCCTGGATGTTTATCCTCTGGGATAACTATTACCTCAGAGGTCCCGTTATGCACGATTCGACCGCTGTCGCCTCGATTCACTATACCCAGCCCAACACCGGGTTACCGTTCGGCCGTAATTTCATAATCGACCGGGACGGGATTGTGGTACTGCCCTACTTCGGCCACAAACCGAAACTCGCGATCGATACCATACACGAGCTCCTGGGGACTGCGTCGGTGGATGACGTACCGGATCGACCCCGGAGTGGGGTGTGGCTCGAGCGGGTCCGGCCAAACCCGTTTGCTTCAGGTACAACCATCCGTTACAGCCTGCCCGTTCGGGCGAGGGTGGAACTGAGCGTGGTTGACCTGAGAGGTAGAGTCGTACGCACCCTGCTTAAACGCAACGATGGACCGGGCCGATATGAAGCGGCCTGGGACGGAATGACCGGAACCGGTAACAGGGCGGCGAGCGGTGTCTACTTCCTCCGGCTGAGCGCCGTCACCGGCGAGGGCAGACCGCACTCGGAGGCCACCAAGATCATCCTGCTAGAATAGTGACCGCGCATGTACTTAGAGTAATTGCCGATCCTGCTGTGTGTGAGTATAGTGGTACTGGCGAATAACCACGGTACACGGGTCGAAAGAACAGAGCATGATCGGTATACGTACAACCAGGGTGAAATCCCTGCCGGCAGCATTTCTCCTCCTGTGTGTAGTCGGAAGTACGGTCAGGATCCCCCTTGCCGGCGCCGCCGGGAAACCCAGGGCACGGGCGCTGGTGCACGCACCGCTCGCCAGCCATCCGGTCTTAGAAGATGCGGGTTTCATTCCCCCGGCGCGGAGCATGCTGCATATAACACCCGTCCGTCCGGTTCAGCGCGCGGTGTCTCTGCCCTCACGATTTGATTGGCGGGAGCAGGGAAGGATTACCTCGGTCAAGAATCAAGGGGCCTGCGGCTCATGCTATGCGTTCGCCGCGCTTGCCAATCTCGAGGCCAAATTGCTGGTCGATGGGGAGCCACGGTATGACTTCTCTGAGAACAACATCAAGGAATGCGAATGGTACAGGAGTAGCTGCTCGGGAGGCAACTACCACAGGATGGCAAACTTCCTGTCGCAGAAGGGCGCCGTACTTGAGACCTGTGACCCCTACGTGCCCGCCAACGTGGCGTGCAAGAGCAACTGCAGCTACGTCACCACACTTCTGGATTGGAGCATGGTATCGGCGGAGAGTATCCCGGAACCCGATCTGCTGAAATCCTACATAATGGCCTATGGACCGCTTTACACATCGCTATATGCCGGGTCGGGCAGCTCCTGGTATTTCGAGATGAAAGCCTATGACGGTTCATACACACTGTATAACCCCGTAAGGCAAGAGCCCAACCATGCGGTCCTGCTGTTAGGCTGGGACGATTCACTGGAGCAGGAGGGTGGTCAGGGTGGCTGGATAGCCAAGAACAGCTGGGGCAATGACTGGGGAGGGCGCTGCGGCTACGGCACCGAGCGCGGTTTCTTCACGATGGCATACGGCACTGCGATGATAGGCTGCTGGTCGTCCTCGATGACCGGTTGGCAGGATTATGATCCCGACGGTCGGCTGCTCTATTACGACGAGGGCGGGTATCAAGGTGAAGTCCAGGTGGGCTTCGAAGGGACCACGGCATGGGGGATGTGCAAGTTCGCCGCGGAGGAGGACACACGGCTGGAACGTGTCGAATTCTGGGCAACCGATATCACCACCGATATCGATGTGTATCTCTACGATGACTTCGACGGGACCACGCTCTCAACACTGCTTTCGAGCGAACTCGATCAGGCGTTTTCCGAATACGGCTATCACTCGGTCGAGCTTTCCGCACCCGTTGCCGTGGAACCGGGAGACGCTGTCTACGCGGTGGTCCGGTTCACCAATTCATCTTTTCCCTATCCGGTCGCCCTCGACGGTAACGGCATAGTGGCACCCGGCAAGTGTTTTGTGAGTGCCGACGGGAGCGAGTGGCAGGATGTCCGGACCATCGAAGGCTGCGAAGACTCCGATGTCTGCATACGGCTCAGGGGAACCGAGCTTTCGTCAACCCACACCTGGCACGTGCCGTCCGATGTTTCGACCATAGGAGAGGCCGTCGGTCTTGCGGACGCCGGGGACACCGTAATCGTGGCTCCCGGTACCTACCCCGAAGGCTCGATCCTGATCGATCAGGCGATCGTCATCATGAGTGAAGCGGGTCCCGAAAGCACGATCATCGATGCCGGCACGGACGGTTCTCATGAGCACATAGTCTGGTTCGACCTCGTCGGGAGCGGGGCACGTTTTAGGGGATTCACTCTTACCGGTCTTGAAAATCCGCTCGCGTCGGGTGTGATCAAGATCACGAATTCGACCCCGCGTATAGAAGCCTGTGTGGTGGCCGGAAACGCGTTGATGGGTGTGGGTATAAACAGTGACGCCTCGTCACCGCGGATCACCGAATGTACGATCGAAGGCAACACGGCGGCCGCGGGTGTGTACTACGCGGGCGGGAGTGGGGGTGAGCTCACCCGGACCATAGTCTCAAACACCCAGGGTGGTGACGCCATCACGTGCTTGCAGGGATCGAATCCCGTCATCTCCTGTTGTGACCTCTACTCGAATACCCAGAGCGACACGGTCTGCGGTACCGATGGCGGCGGCAACTTCTCGGAGGATCCCCTGTTCTGCGATCGTGTGGGCGGGAACTACTCTCTATCTGATAACTCGCCGTGTCTTACCGGATACGGCTGCGGTCGTATAGGCGCGATCGGTCAGGGCTGTCCCACAGAGACACCCGAGGCGCTGCCGACCTTCACTGTGAGCGCGGGAGATACATCCAATGTGCTTGAGTGGTCATTGCCACCGGCACCGGTTCAGGGCGCGCTCATAGTCTATTCGACATCGGCCTACCCTGAGAGCGCAGAAGCAGGTCTACCCATTGAAAACGACCACGCCGGATATGTAATGGGTACACCCTCCGGTCAGGGGAGTTTCACGCATACGGGGCTTCTTAATGATACGACCTACTACTACACCGCTTATGCCTACAATGGGACACTGCTGAGTGAAACGGGACTTACCGGTAGAGGTATTCCATCTGATACGATGCCCCCCGGTACGCCCGTCGCCTTCCTGACCCAGCCCGCACCCGGCCAGATCACGCTCTCCTGGGTCAATCCCACAGCGAGTGATCTTGAAGGATCGGTCATACGCTACTCGACAAGTTCCTATCCGGCAACCATCTCCGGCGGGTTACCCGTGGAAAACGGGGCCGGAGGTATCTTCCCGGGACGGCCAGGTAGCGATACATCTTTCATCCACAGCGGGCTTACGGACGGCACCGTTTACTATTACTCGGCGTTCGCGTTTGATGAGGTTCCGAACCATTCACCCGCGGCCCATGCGAGTGCATCACCCGGAGATTACACACCGCCCGGTGAGGTCACGGGCCTGACTGCTGAGGCCGGTGATACCCTGGTGAATATCCGCTGGACCAATCCACCCGACAGCGATTTCGAAGGGACGATCATCAGATATTCAACAGTCGACTTCCCTGTGGAGCCGACCGGCGGGAGCCCGGTGGAGAACGGCCTGTCAGGGATGTTCGCGAATGCCCCGGCATCCCAGGATTCGTTCCTGCATCACGGTTTGACAAACGGGGAAACCTGTTACTATACAGCGTTTACCTATGATGACGAAGGCAACTACTCGGTCGGAGAGAATGCGAGTGCAGTCCCGGCGGATGTTGTCGCGCCGGCTACTCCCCAGGCTTTCACAGCCACTCCGGGTGACGCTAGGGCGATGCTCAGGTGGTCCAATCCGGAGGATACCGACTTCAGCTCGACCGTGATAAGATATTCGACCAAGGGTTATCCCGACTCACCGGCGGATGGGGCCGACGTGGAGAACGGATCGGATGGAGTGTTCGTCAATACGCCGGCGAGCACGGACAGCTTCGCTCACACCGGTCTTGTAAACAACGTGACCTACTACTACGCCGCGTTCTCAGCCGACGAGGTACCGAACTACTCGGGTGCCGTAACGGCAAGTGCCGCTCCGTTCGATACCACTCCACCCGACCCGGTCACTGGATTCAGAGTGTTTGTAGGTGATTCCGCGGTGTTTCTGAGGTGGTACTTCCCAGATGATCCGGACCTTGAGGGGGTGCTCATACAGTATTCAACGACAACCTGCCCCTCTTCACCCGACGACGGGATACCCGTGGAGAACGGGTATTCCGGAAGATTCCCGGCGTCGCCGGCGGGCGCGGATTCGTTTGTCCACGCCGGCCTTGCCAACGAAACTACCTACTACTACTCGATATTCTCATACGATGAAATGCCCAACTATTCAGAACCGGATACGGCATCCGCCACACCCTATGACCAGACTCCGCCTGAGTTCTCGATCTCCGTTCTCCAGAATCCCTATATAACAAACCACCTCGACGTTTTCCTGGTGGCGAGCGAGGTGATTACGGAAGCAAGCCTCAGGTGCAGTGTTGATCACGTCACCGTCGAGCTTGAAGTGACCGAGCCTTCCCTGAACGTGTATCGCGGTGACTACGACCTGTGCTCGAGCGGGGTGATGTCAATCTGTATCGAAGGTACTGATCTGAGGGGTAACTGGGCCCGTCTCGCAAGAGATTTCTCCTCCTTGCTTGTCCTTGCCGGCTCCGGCGGTACTGCAGTCAGCCCGGACGGCAGGTGCACGGTACGGCTGGAGCCGGGAACGATTGGTCGGGACGCCTACGTGGTCATATTCGAATCAGGTGACCCCGGCGAAGCCGATCCGGTTGCTTACGAGATATCACCGGGCGGCCTCGATATCGATGACTGGATCGAGATTTCGATTGAATATGATACGGACTGCCATGATGCCGAGCATCTCTCCCTGGCCAGGGTTGAAGACACCGGGACAACACCGGTCAGCTCCTATCTTCATAGCAAAGAGCACAGGATAAGTGCGTTTACCCATGCCCTCGGGACCTATGTGCTGGTCCACAGACCCAATGAGATTACACCGGAGTTCGGATCGGGCAAACTCAGCGTCATTCAAAACGTCCCCAATCCCTTCAGCGGTAGTACTGAAGTCGGATTCCATCTGCCGCGCCCGGGTATGGTCCATATAGATGTGATCGCTGTTGACGGAAGGATTGTCCGGAACCTGCTCAATCGTGCGATGCGGCCGGGAAGACACGCCGTAGAATGGGATGGACGTGACTCCTCAGGCCGCATGGTCGCAAGCGGTCTTTACTTCTACCGGGTCAGCACTGCCCGGGAGGCCGTGACCCGCAAAATGATCCTCCTCAGATAGCCCCGGAATATTGATCATCCCGGTTGACATCACAGCCAAAAACGCTTATATTATTCATCCCTATCTATCTTGACACATCTAGAGCAACTCATTAACGCTGTTATCGTGCTGTGCGAAAGGAGGTTCTATAGCTGGGGCGAAGAGCATCTGACTCATCAGATACGAAAACCGCGAGATGACAGCTGTCACTCACCAAGATGTAATCACCAAGAAGCATGAGACCTTTAGATTTATGTCGAAGGGAGGAAGGAAGGACGATGTCGAACGAATCCACGATCAAAGATGAAAAGGTGTTCTACCCTCCGAAAGCGCTGAGCGAGAACGCGTACATCAAGAGTATGGAGGAGTACGAGAAACTCTATAACCAGTCAATTGATGATCCTGAAACCTTCTGGGCCAAGATGGCCGATGAGAACGTTGACTGGTTCAAGAAGTGGGACAAGGTTATGTATTACGACTTCTCCAAGATTGGTGAAGTCGCCGAGCCTTACACCAAGTGGTTCGAAGGTGGGAAACTCAACGTCGCCTACAACTGTCTTGATAGACATGTCAAAGCCGGCAAGAAGGACAAGATCGCCATTCTGTGGCAGGGCGAGAAGGACGACGAGAGGAAGACCTACACTTATGGTGAGATCACTACCGAGGTCTGCAGGTTCGGAAACGTCCTGAGGAAGCATGGTATCGGCAAGGGTGACCGGGTCACGCTGTATATGCCCATGATTCCCGAGCTGACCATCGCGGTTCTTGCGTGCGCCCGGATCGGTGCGGTTCATTCCGTGGTCTTTTCGGCGTTTAGCTCGGAGGCGCTGGCTACCCGTGTTCTGGATTCCACCTCGAAGGCGATCATCACCTCCGACGTCAGCATACATGCCGGCAAAGTCTCGGACCTTAAGAGCAAGGCAGATGAGGCCGCCGACAAGTGCGATTGTGTGGAGAGAGTCTTTGTGTACAATCGCGGCAACACCAGCCCGAACATGAAGGCAGGGAGAGATTTCTGGTGGCAGGATGAGATGTCGGCTGACGATATCACGGATACCTGCGAGCCGGAGCAGATGGATGCTGAAGATCCGCTGTTCATTCTCTACACGAGCGGAACCACCGGTAAGCCCAAGGGCGTGGTTCACACAACCGCCGGTTACCTGCTCTATGTAACAATTACCTTTAAGAACATCTTTGATGTGCATGATGATGATATTTTCTGGTGCACGGCCGATATCGGCTGGATCACCGGTCACTCCTATATCGTTTACGGCCCGATGTCAAACGGGGCAACCCAGGTGATGTTTGAAGGTGTCCCCACCTATCCCGAGCCCGACAGGTTCTGGAAGATCGTCGCCGATTACAAGGTCACCGTGTTCTACACGGCTCCGACCGCTATTCGCGCTCTTATGAGACTGGGCGAAACGTGGCCCGACAAGCATGACCTGTCGAGCCTTCGTATTCTCGGTTCCGTAGGTGAGCCCATCAACCCCGAGGCGTGGATGTGGTACCACCGGGTGATCGGCCGCGAGAATTGCGTGATCGTCGATACATGGTGGCAGACCGAGACCGGCGGAATCCTTATCACTCCGCTCCCGGGCGCCATCCCGACCAAACCGGGTTCGGCGACGAAGCCTTTCTTCGGTATTGTACCCAAGGTCCTGAGAGAAGACGGTTCGGAAGCCGACACCAATGAGAGCGGCATCCTCATCATCGAGCGGGCCTGGCCGGGTATGTTCCGCATGACCCAGGGCGATCCGAAGAACGAGCTGGTGAAGAAGGTCTACTTCTCGGTGTATCCGGGCAAGTTCTTTACAGGTGATGCCTGCAAGAAGGACGAGGACGGGTACTACTGGCTCATGGGCCGGACGGATGACGTGATCAATATGTCAGGTCACAGGATCAGCACGGCTGAGGTTGAGAGCGCACTGGTCGACCACCAGTCGGTGGCGGAGGCGGCCGTAGCCGCGATGCCCCATGAGATCAAGGGTCAGGGGATCTATTGCTTTGTCACATTGAAGCAGGGTTATGATAAGACCGACGAGCTGCTGAAGGAACTGCGGGGCCACGTCAGGAAAGTCATAAGCCCCATAGCGACGCCTGATAAGATTCAGTTCGCTGACAGCCTGCCCAAGACACGGTCGGGCAAGATCATGCGTCGAATCCTGAGGAAGATCGCCGCCGGTCAGATCGACCAGGTCGGTGACACAACGACCCTGGCGGATCCCTCAGTTGTTGACTCTCTGATCGAGGGACGTAAGTAATTCAGTTTTTGGTATGAGGAGTATCCGGGAAACAAAGTTCTTGAATCTCGGGTACTCCTCTCTTATGACTGAGGCGTGCGGGTACGCACGACCGGTCCGGCTGGGTGCCGGTTTCTGTCGGAAACCAGTATAGGAGGTTTTCTGTGGAACAGAAGGTTATGAATCGCTGGTGGGTTGTCATAGGCGGCCTTTTGGTGCAGTTGTGCCTTGGTGCCATCTATGCCTGGGGCGCATTTACGGGAGCACTGCAGGATCCAGGTGGTCCGTTTCAGTACTCTGCATCACAAACCTCGTGGATATTCTCGGCAGGGCTGGCATCATTTGCCTTCACGATGATACTTGCCGGCCGGCTCCAGGACAGGTTCGGGCCGCGTAAGATCGCGGTGATCGGCGGTCTGATGCTGGGTGCCGGTTATTGTCTCGCCAGCCTCACGGGAACTTCCTATCCCCTGATGCTGCTCTTCATCGGTATCGTCGGTGGTGCCGGTATCGGCATGGGCTATGTTTGTCCCATCGCCGCGTGCGTCAAATGGTTTCCGGATCTCAAGGGTCTTATCACCGGTCTTGCGGTGGCGGGATTCGGTGCCGGGGCCTTTATATTCGTCAAACTGGCCGGTTCGTGGATGAACCTGATAGCCGTCCACGGTGTCAACGGAACATTCCTGATATTCGGTATCATCTTCGCCGTCTGCGTGGTGATCGGCGGGCTTTTGCTATCGAATCCCCCGAATGGCTGGAAACCTTCCGGCTGGAGTCCTCCTACGGCGAAAGACGGCTCGGCCTTGGCGACGGTCAGAGACCTGACCCAGAACCAGGTGGTCAGGACAGGACAGTTCTGGATGATCTGGCTCGCCTTTGTGTTCAGTGCCGGATGCGGGCTTATGGTAATCAAGTGCCTCAAGAACTTCGGGGTACTCCAGGGCGGTCTCACGGCAGCTGCCGCGGGGTCGGCGCTTGGTCTTCTGGCCCTGTTTAACGGTCTTGGCAGAATCGTCTGGGGAACGCTCTCTCACAAGCTTTCCGCCAAGGGCGCGGTCATTCTCATGTGCGTGCTCCAGGGCGCGATGATGTTCCTGCTTATACGGATGGGTTCAAGCGCGTTGACGCTGACGGTTGCTGCCTGCTGGCTCGGCTTCAATTTCGGCGGCAACTTCGCCCTGTTCCCACTTCTCACGCTTGAAAACTTCGGACCGAAGAACCTTGGCGCCAATTACGGCGTGGTTTTCTCCGCCTACGGCGTCGGTGGGATACTCGGCCCGGTGATGGCAGGCAGGGTCTGGGATACCATGGGAACATTCTACGTTGCCTTCATCATCGCAGCGGTTGCGTGTCTTGTTGCTGCGGGGCTGGCATTGTTGCTCAAGCCGATAAAAGCAGAGGTCGCGTAAGCTTAAACATAGCCTACAGGTTCACAGCGTAAGGAGTGAGACGAAGTCATGAAGAAGAGCATAATCTTTTGCATTGGTTTGCTGGTGCTGTTTACGGCATCCGGTCTCGTGGCCGGCCCCAAAGTGGAATTCGGGGACGATTCGTATCTCAATCTCAGTTTTCTTGGCCAGTTCCACGGCCGGTTCGTTGACCAGGAAGACGCTCTCGAGAACGATGATATCTTCATGAAGCGCGGGAGATTCATCATCGCCGGCCAGATAACGGACGGCATCAAAGTGTTTGTCGAGACGGATAACGCCAACGCCGGTATGATCGGTTCGTCATCATCCACCAAGATACAGGACGCCTTCATCGACCTGAGTGTCGGCGGTTCCGGCCACTGGGTGATGGCAGGGCTTATCCTGCTTCCCTTCTCATTTGAAAACGGTTCATCCGCCGCTAGTCTGCTGGGTATCGACTACAACTCCGAGATAGTGAAATTCAGCAACCACTTCGTGTGGAGAGACTTTGGCGCGATGCTTCACGGTTCGGTCGCGAACAAGTTCGCCTACAGCCTGGGCGTTTTCGACGGCCACGATAACCTCAGTACATCTGTAGTTGTAACGGATACCACCACGGTGACCACAGCCAAGGGCAAGAATCCCGAGGCCGGCATGCGCCTCACGGGCCATGTACAGTTTGCGCTTATGGGTGACGCGCAGACCGGCTGGTTCTATGGTCAGGACAGGCTTGGAAAGGCCGGGGATTATCTTCTCGTCGGCGCGGGCGTCGACATGCAGCCGGATGCGACCTTTGAGACGGTTACCAGCGTTTCAGACGATGCGACACTCACGAGCAAAACGGTCATGGATTCAGAGAACTGGGTGGTCGACTGCCAGGCAGGCGTGAATCTGGGCAGGGTGGATGCCGTGTTGAACGCCGGTTTCTATGAGTGGGACAGCGCGTACAAAGGCAACACGTTCTTTGCCGAGGCCGGAGTGAGAAAGAAGAGCGCAATGCTCACGCTCAAGTACTCCCAGCAGAGCCCGGATGGTGGAGATGACATCGCCGACTACACGTACGGTCTTCACTACTTCCTGAAAGGGCACTCCACTGTGGCGGGTGTTGAACACCGGATCGGGGATTCGACCTCACAGGTACTGTGCGCAATAAAGTTCCTGCTCTGAGATCACGGTGCACACATGCCCAATTGGGCTTCAGAGGCATCTCAAGTATGTGAGTGCTCTAGAGGTTTTCATCCTTTAGACTCTGTATAGGGCACGGATGGGGAACCTGTATGGTGTTTGTTAAAGCAATTCTCAAGTTCGGGGCCGCTCCGGCCGCGTTCTTGGGTCTCCTGGTCGGCTTCGAACTTGCCGGGGTCAACTACGTCTGGGAAACCCCGCGTGATCTCTTCTTCCTGCTCTTCTGGTCAGTGCTGCTGTTCGGGTTGGCGGGGTTCATACTGGGAGCAATCGGTGCGGTCTTCGGTGCTCTCAAGAGACTCGGTACGGGTGGACTGGCGTTTCTCATTGTCACCATCTCGGCAGGCATTTTCATCTTTGCAGACAGATTTGCCGCATGCTACCCGTGTCACCAGTTCCTTGATGAGCGAGCACCCCATCTGATTTACCATCCGCTTAAGAGTCTGATCCTGACGGCGGGAGTAGCCCTTGCCTCAGCGGCTGCAGGTGCCATTGCAGGTCTGATCGCGCTTGTGATTGTCCGCCGGTGGTCTTCCCGCAAGATCAGGATCGGCTTCCTTGGAACCGTGGTCGCTGTGGCCATAGTGGCCTGTGCCTGGAGCTATCTGTCTGTCCCCACAAGGGGTGTGGCAGTCCAAGCGGATCAGGCGGCCGGGGCTCTCGAGCGGACCGGCGGTATCGAAAAGGTCCTTATCATTGTTGACGACGGTGTAACATGGGATATCATCGATCCCCTGATGAGTGAGGGACGACTCCCTGCATACAGTAGGCTCACCAAAGAGGGTACGAGGGCGCATCTGGAAACGCTATCGCCGACAGTTTCCCCTCCGGTGTGGACCACACTTGCCACAGGACACTCACCGGAGCGACACGCCGTCGGCAGCTTCATCAACTACGCTTTCCCCGGGATGCAGCACGGCATCGCTAGGTTTCCGTGTCCGACCCGAATGATGCTGCCCGACATCTTCATCAAGCTTCATGCCAGGGGCTTCGGTAGCTCGCGTCCGCTGGGACCCAGTCACAGGAGGGTAAGGGCTGTCTGGAACATAGTGGGTGACACCGGCGCCGATGTGGGAATTGTGGGGTGGCGGTATACCTGGCCGGTGGAAGAAGTCCGGGGATTCATGGTTTCCGACCGGCTTCACGCAGAGGAGCCAAAGGATCATGTCCATCCACCCGAGCTTGCCACTTACATCTCCGACATAACGGGCGGGCTTCCCGATCCCGCTCTGTCAGCGTTCATAGGCTGTCCGGCAGAGAGTCTCGAGGCCTACCCCGGGGCGAGTGACCGGATAGGCATGCTTGGATGGCACCTCACCTCCGATTTTAAGTACCAGGCCGTTTCAGAGAGCCTGTTTGGTACTATGGATGCAAACCTCATGGCCATGGGACTTACAAGCATAGACGCGATTGAGCATCTCTTCTACTACGAACACTCTCTGAAGCGTCATCCGGAAGAGTATCCCATGACCGGCTACCTGTCGAAGTTCACGTCCGAGCGGCTGATCGAATGGCTGGGGGACACGATCGAAAACACCTATGTTTTCCACGACAGCCTGTTTGGGCTCTGGATGGACTGGCTGGGGGAGGACTACGCGCTTATCATAGCCTCCGATCACGGTCACGAGATGACGGGGAACGCACATCACTATCCTGAACCCGGCATCCTGATTCTCTGGGGCAAACCCTTCAGACAGGGCGTGACTCTGACCGAGGCCTCAGTCTATGATATTGCTCCCACGGTCCTTTACCTGCTGGGTCTGCCGGTCGGTGAGGATATGCCGGGAAGGGTTCTAACGGAAGCATTCCGGGACACCTGGCTCACGCAGCACCCGATCTCGACAATCGAAACCTATGAGACCGGGCGGCTTCATGCCGGAAAGGCTCCACCCGAGGTCGATGAGCAGCTGATGGATAGGCTCAAGGCGTTGGGATATATAAACTAGCCGGTTACTTCCGATAAAGAGACTTGATCTTCCCCCATCTTAAGGCAGGGCCTTCATGGATACCTGCACAGTCCTCATAGTCCACCACCAGCACGGGCCTGTTGGCTGCGGTGGCGTTGGTACGCGAATCGAAGCGCTTGCTTGTATGATTTGCTGCCTCATTCCCGATTAGCATCCAGCCAAAGTTGGTACCCGGATCGCCTAGCCACATCTGAACATCCGTTACCATGGCGGCATCGGCCCAACTGTAGAAACCGGCTGCTCCGACTGACTGGAGCCCGCTGCCTACGGGATTATAATCTCCTCCTGTGTTTGTCCAGAAGGTCCCCGGGAAAAACGTGTTGTCCCACGTAGCGTCATTCGGTGTGGCAGCCGCCCCTTTGCCTTCCTGCCCCGGAGCATGCGAGGTTCCCTCGCCCCAGTCGGCAATCAGTCTGTGCAGGGTGACGGTTTGTAGAGCACTCGTGGTCCGGGAAACGTGAAGCGTGAGGGTCACACTTGTGATGCTGGCACACGGCGGGATGCTGTCGGCGACAGGGAACGCTATCAGCGCCCTGCGAATGCTATCGGTGTTGGTCCTCCCCGCGAAGAAGTGATCGCCTGCACCGTTGCTTTCTGAGCCGCTCTCAGAATAGATCGAGTTATCCTTCACCCCCTCGAGTGTCACTGTGACCGCTTGCGCGACCCGCGACTGTGTCAGGACAAGCACCAATGCAACAACAAGCATCGTGGCTCCATGCCTAACGGAATCCCGCATGACTCTCCTCCTTGGTTTGTGGTTCCCTCACTGAGATTCGCAAGAGATATGCTTTTGATGCTACCGCGTGTGATGAGGTTTCGTTGATCGACCCGGCAGAGCCCGGTACCCACCTCTTGACACGATCTTTCCTGCATGCAACCATATGACGGTCACGTAATCCAAAGTTTCGTAGACTCGCTCATCGCGAGTGATAAGGCCCGTGAACATAGAGACAAGGGGGTATCCCTAATGAATTCAGGACGGTGGCTGATACTCGTTTTGTGTCTGGGGCTACTGGCTTGCTGTGCCTGCGGTTCGGACAATGGAGGTACAGGTACCGGTGGCGGGACTGACGATGATGGTTTCTCACAGGTGACTGCCGCTGGAGTTACACTGAAGTGGAAGGTCCAGGATTCAACACTGATGGTAAAGGTAAGCGCATCAACAACCGGGTGGGTGGCGGTTGGATTCGACCCCACGAATAGAATGCAGAACGCGAATCTGATTATCGGCTATGTGAGCGGCGGAGATGCATTCATACGTGATGACTATGGCTCAGCGCTCACTTCCCATGAGTCGGATGTCAGTGGTGGAGGATCGGATGATGTCACCGACAAAGGTGGTACGGAAACCGGTGGAGTGACCGAGATAACTTTCTCGATTCCTTTGGATTCCGGTGATACCAGAGACCGCCCGTTGGCAGAGGGTAACACCTATGGAGTGATCCTGAGCAGAGGTCCGAACGGTGCCGACGATCACACAACCCAACACGCGGCCAGAGCTGCTACTACAATCACGCTCTAACCTCGCTGCACGTATACGGCAAGGAGGGTATTATGAAGTATTCAGCGATCTCACTGGCCCTTGTGCTGCTATTAAGCCTCGCGGCTTCCGGTTTTGGACACCCCCCTGCAAAGGTGAGCGTTGAGTTTGATATCGCAGACCATCTGCTCAGGATAGTCGTTGCACACAATGTAGCGGACGCATCCAAGCACTACGTGGACGAGATAAAGGTGGAGCTTAACGGCAGGAAGATCATCGAGCAGAAGTTCAAGAGCCAGATCGACAAAGGTATACAGGAAGCCTCTTACAGAGTCATCGATGCCAGGGTGGGCGACAAGATAAGTGTGATCTCGGGCTGCAGTATCTCCGGTAAGAAGAAAGCCGAGATTATTGTGAAGGCCGAGGAGAAAGAGCAGAACGCAGAAAGTCTGGACGAATAGAAAGATGAATGCAGGAATCTGTCGCGGAGAGATAGGAGTATGAAGCAAGTCAGTCTTGTCATCCTGTTTGTATGCCTGCCGGCGATGTGCCTATCTTACGAGATGAGTATGCTGAACCTGAGTGTTCCCTCGAATCTCGAGAGAGGGCAGATGGAGTTTAAGGTCCAGCACAGGTTTTTTGGGCCTGTTGACGAAGACCCTTTCGACACCTTCTTTGGAATGGATGGAGGTGCCAATGTAGGTCTCACTCTGAGGGGACCCGTCTGGCGCAAGCTTGAGGTCAGTAGCTCGTACGTTATGGACTTCAGTAAGTGGCTGGTAGATCTCAGCTACACCGTGGTTCTCCCCGACTCACTCCTGAGGGCCAAGGCTGAAGTCGAGCTCTTCAGCTTTGAGCAATCCCCGGTTTCCGGCAGGGAGACGGCTCTTTTCTATCAAGCCGCCCTGCAGACCGCCCCACTTCCCGGTGGGATTTCACCGGTGCTTAACGTGGGCTACGATGCTCACACCGGGCGGGGTGGGTTAGGATTTGGAGCGAGGGTGAACGTTCTGGAAAACCTGAGCCTCCAGGGCGAGTATTACCCCATCATTAGCCGTGATGACGACGATCCGGACTCACCGCTAGGCCCTGAGAATGCCTTTGCATTCGGCTTGGAGCTCCAGACCTACGGACATCACTTTGTGTTGATGGTCGGTAACAGCACGGACATCGGCGCTAGATGCCGGATGCTCGGTGCGTATTCCAACGATCTTCGCTTCGGATTCAACATTCAGCGACTTTTCGACCTGTGATCAGGATTGCACACCGCAGCCGGGAGGGTTGTGATCATCAGGGAGGGGTTCTAAATCACATATCGCATGATGGGTCTATGCTCGGAGCGGCGGGCGACCTCTTTGAAGCCGGC
>JALGZP010000191.1 GCA_025774845.1 bacterium | reverse complement strand
TCGCCAACCGTGCCCGTCAGTTTCCAGACATGCCCATCATCCTGGACCACTGCGGTTACGTATCCCCTGACCTGTACCCGCCGGAGCCCGCAGTCGAAGCCGTTCTGGAGCTGGCCTGCTACCCGAACGTGTATGCGAAGCTCAGCTTCCTCGGTGCGGCCAGCTCGCATGCCTATCCTTGCGACGATGTCCACTGGATGGTCAGGAAAATCGTGGACGCCTTCGGCCCCGAGCGCTGCACATACGGCAGCAACTTTCCTACGGCCCAGTACAACCAGACGTTATCTTACGCAGAGACGCTCCGTCTCTTCTCGGAAGCCATCGAGCTGACAGATGTCGAGCGCGAATGGATCCTCGGCCGCACCGCCACCAAGCTGTGGCGCTGGGAACAGTGATGCAGCCCACCCAGAAGCAAATCAGGCAGAGCGATAGACACCGTATCCCCGAGTGATTCCGAGCCATGGGCGAGGAATTGTATCGAGACTTCCTATGGTGCTTGTCAAGCAGAAACGGGGTGTTTCAAGTTATGTCTGGCGATGTTCGCCAAGTGCCGGTCTTCGCTGTAAGGTGTCTGGTCTCGCCACATGGCAAACATGATCTTTAGCCACTTGGCTGACAGGGCACGGATTGCCTGGTTATATCTGTTCCCCAGCGCTATCTGCTTGTCGAAGTAGGCTTTGGCCCACTCCGATTTCTGAAGCGAGTGGATGGAGAACCAGTGAATGGCATAGCGCAGGACTTTGTTGCATCCGTACCGGAAGTGGACGGTCTGGAACTTGCCACTCCTGTTCGTATAGGGCGTCGTGCCGCCCTGGGCCTGGAGATGGCGGAAGGACTCCCAACGGCCTTCGGCGTCGCCGATCTGAGCCCACAACATCGGCAAGATGGTTCCCGTCTTGCAGACCGGTAGAGATCGAGCGATGCCAACCAGGGGGGAGGTCGAAAAATGGTGCTCGATCTCCTGGTCATAGTCCTTCAACGCTTCGTTCATGACAGCCAATTCTTGCACCAGGTGGAGCATCAGACGGCTCTTTACCCTCACGATGTGAGCCTTGACCGGGACCTGATCTGCAATCAGCTTCTTATGCATCGCGCGCGCCTGCGCTTCGCTTCTGTGGTGCTTCCGTGCAAAGGTCAGCCACGTCTTCCACTTCAGGCCTTGGATCGAGTCGGGGGTCGGGAAACGGTGCAGAAAATCCTGGGCGATCTCAGTCGTAAGTTTCGGAAAGACCTCCAACGGGCGGCGGTAATACTCCTTGAACGTCTGGGTCAGCCGGTTCAGACAGCGCGTCCGCTGCTGCGACAGCCTCAGGCGATCTCTCGTCAGCATCCTGAGTTCCGTCACCTCATCGGAATCCGGTTGAAGGGCCCGAAGATGCATGTGATCCACCCGCAGGCTATTGCCCAAGACAAAGGCGTCAAACCAATCGTCGTTCGCCCCATTGGGCCGATACCGATCTCGAGCCCGATCCAGAGACCTCGGGTTGATCGGATACACCTGAACCCCATGATCCAGAAGAAAGTCAACGATCCGACCGTGCGGCCGCTCCAGGGCGGCCAGCAGCTCGACTCCTTCAGCCACACGCCCGTTCACCCACCCTCCGAACTCCGAGAGACTGTCGGCGGTGTGCTGCACGTCGCGGCGGTACACCTCCGCACCGGCCTCGTCAAACACCAACACCGTGCACGAACTGTCAGACTCGTCCAGACCCATGAACCAACGCATCACAATCCCTCCATCGATAGCGAGGATGTCTGAACGGCGGGTTGCCCTTATATCGGTCCTCAATGGGACAACTTCCTATAGAACCCACTGCCGTTCGCTCGCTGGTGGGGACTGTCTCGATAAGGCCCTCACTTGGGCTAGGGACGGATGGTCCTCTCACCAGCGGCACCCTCAAGGCTCCTGTTAACTGATGACCAACTATACGTCTTTACACTGAACAGGGACCTCACACATTGATATAAGGGGCGGTACCAGGTTGGCCAGCAACTAGAGAAAGCAGATGACGACTTGGTGTGACCCAAAGACACCGTGTCCCCGAGTGATTCCGAGCCTCGGCGAGGAATTGTACCGAGGG
>JALGZP010000190.1 GCA_025774845.1 bacterium | reverse complement strand
CGTTTACAGAGTATAATGGCACTCTGATCGCGGCCGGGAACTTCCGGGACGGAGTCATCAACTGTATCGCAAGATGGAACGGAGCAAGCTGGCATCCTCTCGGGTCAGGTATTAACGACATCGTCTACGCGCTCGCCGTGCATGAAGGGAACCTCTACGCAGGTGGTGAGTTCGGTTCTGCGGGTGGCAAGACCTCTGTCCATCTTGCGCGCTGGGAGGACGAGTTCCCCGGTATGGTGATGAACCTCACCGCGACTCCGGGCGATAAGTCAGTGCGTCTCGAGTGGCAGAACCCGGAGGCCGAGGTCTTTGAAGGAACAATCATCCGCTTCTCCACCTCCGATTACCCTGCCGGACCGCTGGATGGTGCCCCGGTGCCCAACGCTAACGACGGCTGCTTCACGGGGCCTGCCGGTTCCGATAGCTTCTTCGTGCATAGTGGTGTATCAAACGGTGTCACGCTCTATTACAGCGCATTTGCCTATGATGGGGCTGGAGACCATTCCATGGCTGCGTTGGCCTCAGCGATGGCGGGCGATTCAGTCGGTCCGGGTCCAGTTGTCGATTTCAGCGCCCGCCCAGCTCCGGGTGGTATCCAGCTTACATGGACGAATCCATCGGATGAGGATTTCGCGGAAACCCTTATCAGCGTATCTACGAGGGAGTTTCCGACCAATCCGGGTAACGGCTCCCTCCATGTAAGGAATGGAAACGGCGGCCGGTTTCCGGGTGAGCCCGGCTCAGACAGTGTCTATCTCGACACAAATGTCTCGTTTGGGGTGACCTACTACTACACAGCGTGGGCCTATGATCAAAGCCACAACCATTCGGTTGCTGTGCACGATTCGACAGTCAAGGAATATGTCCCCGGTTATGCTGATACCCTGGAGTTCTTCGAGGCTAGAGCGTATGATGGGCGGGTATACCTGTTGTGGGCTAACCCGAGTAGCGAGTTCTTCAAGTCGACTCATATCAGGTTTTCGACCGCTGGATTCCCGTTGACCCCGGCTGGTGGAGACCCGGTTCCGAATGCCCATGATGGCTGGTTTGACGCTCCGCCAGGGACCTGGGACGACTTCTTCCACAACGGTCTTGAGAATGGCGTTACGCACTATTACACCGCGTTTGCACATCTGGGTCCACCGGAGGGATTCTCCGATCCGGTCATGCGGTCGGCCGTCCCGTCAGGGTCGGACGTCGATACACTGCAGGTCTTCCATGCGATCCCTCTGGACAAGCAGGTCTATCTGTCATGGACGAATCCCGATGATGACGACGTGATTTACACCTACATCAGGTATTCGATCAAACGTTTTCCTCTGACCGTTCATGATGGTCTTCCTCTTCCCAACGGCTTTTCGGGTCGATTTGAGGCTGGGCCCGGGACCCACGGTAATTTCCGCCATACCGATCTCGGGAATGGTGAGAAGTACTACTACAGTGCGTTTGTGTGTATGGAGGATCCCTTCCGGTACTCCGAGCGGGTCATGCGTTCGGCGGTGCCCGTTGGCCCGGACTATATCAGGCCGGACCTATCGGTGGGCGTGCTTCAGAATCCATACCTTACCCGGTACCTCGACCTCTACCTTGTCGCAGACGAGGTGCTTGATCCTGCCAGCCTCGATGTAACCGTGGAAGGAGAGGCGGTCGAGATGACGACGGTCGGGGCGAGCGGGCGGGTGTGGAGGGGGGACTACAAACTGGCCGGGCAAACGAGTCCGATTTCGATTGATGTGTGTGCATCAGATTATTCAGCGAATGAGACGTGTGTGACCGCAAGGGTTTCGGTCGGGGCGGTCTCGAAAGTCGACGGTGGTACCGTCCTCAGCCCGGACGGTCGTCTGAAGCTGAGCGTGTCCCCCGGCGTTGTCTCGGAAGATGCTCAAGTACTGATCTTCTCACCGGTTCTTCCTGGTGAACATGAAGAGTTCCAGGGCATCACGTACATTTCGACTGACACGGACTCAGCTGTTTATCGACTGAGCCCATCGGGATTGCTTGGTGGGCACAGTGCTCACGTTGGGATCGACTACGTCGGCATCGATGCCTTCATCGACGTGACCCCGGATCAGATCTATATCGAACATGTAGGTGT
>JALGZP010000189.1 GCA_025774845.1 bacterium | reverse complement strand
CAGGAACCATACTAGGAATGAGAATACCGTCAGGGTTATCTTTCTCAAGCCATCTCCCCCTTACATCCCTAGAACACTCGATGCGTAGTTGAGCCCCTCCTGCAACACCTTTGCCGCCGGTATCAGGAGAGTGTCCTTTGCCTGGGGTACCCAGAGAAACCCCATCACAATACAGAGCACCGCAAGACACATCATCGAGACCTGCATAGAAGCGGGTGCCTCCGTGGCATCCGCATACGCCTCCTTCGGTTCTCCGAAGAACGCCCTCCGCTGCAGCCTCATGAATGCCGCGAGCGTGAGCACGCTGACACCTGCCGCCCACGCGGCAAATCCATATCTCTCTGCCTGGACGGCAGCCATGATTATCAGAAGCTTGCTCCAGAAGCCGCTGAATGGGGGTACGCCGGCGATCGACATTGAACCGATAAGCGATGTCGTGCTTGTGACCGGCATCTTATCCCGCAGGCCTCCCATCTTGTTGAGATCCCTGGTCCCGGTCGAATACTCGATCGCACCGGAATTGAGGAACAGAAGCGACTTGAAGACGGCATGGTTTATCAGGTGGAACAGGCCGGCCGCTATGGCAAAGCGTGTTCCGATTCCTATGGCCAGCACAACGTATCCGACCTGGCTGATGCTCGAATAAGCAAGGAAGCGTTTGATGTCGTCCTGCCCCATAGCCAGGAGGACACCGACCACCATCGATACCGTACCCATCACAAGAAGTATGTATGACGTAAGCGGTGTTAACCCGATCACGTTGAACATGACTCTGGCCATCGCATAAACACCGATGGTCTTGATCAGCACCCCTGAAAGCATCGCCGATATCGGAGCCGGTGCAGATGGGTGGGCATCAGGCAGCCAGGCATGGAAGGGAACGAGCGCAGCCTTGAGCCCGAAGCCGGTGATGAAGAGCGCCACGGCGAACAGGTGTATAGCCTTGAGATCGCCCCCTATCGTGTTCGCAATCTGCGCCATGTTGAGGCTTCCGGTCATCGCGTAGGTGATTCCTATCCCGAAGAGTATGGCTGTCGAGCCGACACTCCCGAGGATCAGGTACTTAAACGATGCCTCCAACTCCTCGTGCTGGCACCCGAAGGCGACCAGTGCATATGACGCTATCGAGGCTATTTCGAGAAAGACATAGAGGTTAAACAGATCACCCGTCAAAGCGACGCCGTTCATTCCTGCTACCATCAGCAGGAAGAGACTGTAAAAACGGGCTTTCGCTGTGAACTTGTCCATGTACTGGATGGAATACACGGTCACCAGGAAGGAGATCAGGGTGATCGTTATGAGCATGAAGACCGAGACCGGATCGAGAACAAGATTGATCCCCAGTGGCACCCCAAGCCGTGGTACCCATCCGCCCATCCAGTAGACTCCGGACTTCCCTATGACGGACAGCGCCATCAGGAGCAAGGCTAAGGTCGCAATGTTCGCAAGCGTATCAGAAAGCCGCGGATTCTTCCTCCCTATCATCGGGATGAAGAACGCCGCACCTAGCGGAATCGCAACAAACAGCGGAATGATCTGCATTACTCTTCGCCCCTAACCTTTGAGCTTCCTCATTTCTTTTATGTCGTACGTACCATATCTCTCATAAAGTCTCATCGCGATGGCTATGGTCATAGCCGTAACCCCGAGACCGATGACAATTGCTGTGAGCACAAGCGCCTGAGGCACCGGATCGACGGACGCACCCACAAAGGTCTCCGCCTCCATTGTCTTGGTCATGATGGGCGCAATTCCATCCTTGCGATACCCGATCATCACCAGGAACAGGTTGACGGCGCTTTCCATGATGATGAGACTGATTATGATCTTGATGAGATTTCTTTTTACCATCACTCCGTAGAGCCCAATCATAAAAAGTACAAGGCAGAGTGCGTAATGCATCTCAATCTCCTTCTAAGGCTTCTCCCCCGGTTCCCCGTGAAGGATCCTCGTCATCACAAGCAGGATGAACACAAGGAACAGCGAGCTCCCTACCTTAAGGGCAATCGCGATATTGCAAAGTGGAATCGTACCGGCGCTAAAGAGTGAAAACGGCTCACCGGGATTCGCCTTGGCTATGAAGTTCGTGAAGAATGTCCCCCCCAGGC
>JALGZP010000188.1 GCA_025774845.1 bacterium | reverse complement strand
ACCACTCAGGCACGTGTGCGGGTGAGAGCGTATGATACACACGGCAATGATGGGCAAGACGAGAGTGATGCTGACTTCGAGATATACGATCCGCTCACCGGAGTGAGTACTGAGAAAGTCGTACCGTCTCAGCTGGTTATCACCGGCAACAAACCCAACCCTTTCACCGGACGGACGACGGTGCGGTTCGGTTTACCCCGGGACGGCCGGGTTGATCTGGCAGTCTATGATGTGGCGGGCCGTCTTGTAACAAGGCTGGTCGATGAGTCCTACACGGCCGGGTACCATGCTGTGGAGTGGACTAACGAGGGTCGTGTCGGGACGGGCCTCTTCTTCATCAGGCTCCGTCTGGATCGGGATGAGGTTACACACAAGGTAGTGATTTCAAGATAACGTAGCAACTGACAGTCTGGCTATACAGTTCTTAAGGCGCGGGGGCCGCTGATGGGCCCCCGCGCGAATCTTCATACGGGCTGCAAAACTAATTCACATACATCAGAGTCCAATACCGGCCATAATGGAAATCACAGAGTTCTTAATATCTTCCGGATCGTCCCTGCTGTCTATCTTCGTCAAGCCCAGGGTGTAACGGACATCGAAAATCAGAGTCCTGCTGCCTACCGCAATGTCGACGCCACCACCGAAGACAAGACCGAAGTCAAAGGTATTACGTTTGTCCTTCACGTCTGTGGTACCGCTATGTTCGTCTTCCTGGAAACCGAATCCGTTCTCCATACTATACTCCCACTCCTCCTCGGCACTCAGAAGAAAAGCGGGGGCCGGGCCCGCGAAGAGACTGGGCCTGACGGACCCTTCCATAGGAATCACGTACTTGACCAGAACCGGGATCTCCACGTAGCTGTATTTTCCCGTTTCCTTCCAGCCGGCGTCTTCCCACTTATACCCCTTCATGGAGAAAAGGACCTCCGGTTGGACCACTAACGGGCCTGAGAGGGCGTGTGTCAGAAAGGCGCCCCCGACAAAGGCCGTCCGATTCTTATGGTGATCATCCTTGTCACTGCCACTATGGTTGGCCAGGTTAATGCCGCCCTTGACGCCCTTTGCAAGGATTCCCCCCCCTCCGGCATGGGCGACGGCAGTGACAGCAAAAGCCAGTAGCATCGCTATGACCAGAACACGTTTCCCCATTTCCTTCCTCCTCTGCAATTTTGCCCGGCTCGGCTAACCACACCCTTGGCGACGATTATGGTCAAGCGTCGGGTTGGCTGTCAAAGGAAAAGTCATCAGGGGCCGTGGGACCGAAGCATCGGAGTGATTCCGTGGTGGGCCCGGGAAACCTCCGAACCCACCACCTTAACCTGCTTCAGCTCTGCTAAGCTTATCTCAACAAGATCAGCTTCTTAGTCCGGTCGAATTCTCTAGCCTTCATCTGAAGGAAGTAGATTCCACTTGCCACAACCTCCCCAGACTCATTCTTGCCATCCCACACGGCCGTATGCCGCCCTGCAGGTATCTCGGCATCAACGAGGACGCGGATACGTTGACCTTTCACATCGTAGACGGCAACATGCACGCGCCCCCTGTCCGGTGCATCAAACCGGATGGTCGTTCTCGAGCTGAACGGGTTGGGATAGCTCTGCCCGAGTTTATAACGTGTGGGCCTTATGTCCGCTTCACGAACGCCGGCTAAAGCTGTGTCACTACCAGTGATAACGAACGCCAGGTCGATGCTTCCGGTATCCGGAAAGGCACCCGGCGGGTAGATCAACTCCTCCCAGTCCGTAAGGGGAACAATACTCCAAACCGCGTCATCCTCAAAGTGGTGCCCTGTGTACGGAGGTGGGTACCTGTCGCGATCGGCCGTCTTCCATCCCAGCGGAAACTCGCTCGAGACCGAAATGTCGAGCCAGTAAATCGAATCCATCTCCTGAATGAATGGGTCGGGAATATCCACAATATCGCACTGGTATATCTTCACATGATCGGATGGCACATATCCGCCCGCCGGGGTGTACCATGCCTGATCGCCCTCACCATACTCACGGATGGATACCTTGGTTGTGTCCGGAGTAAAGTCTCCCTCCCACAGAAGATCACCGGGCATGCTATAAAGCGGACCCGGCCCATCCGGATCGGGAATGTTGGAGTGGAT
>JALGZP010000098.1 GCA_025774845.1 bacterium | reverse complement strand
ACCACCCGCGATTGCTATGGCATAGAGAGGGGAGGCAAGCAGATGAAGCCGCATGTAGATCAGACCCTGCTGCTTTACGATCCCGTCGGTCCCCATGAGAGTCATCGCGTACGATGCGACGAGCGCTCCTACGCCGCCAGAGACCACACCCAGGATTACGGCCAGCAATACCGACTGGGCGGCACCGCGCCGGGCCAGGTCCATGTTACGCGCACCCACGGCCTGCGCGACCACAGTGGTCGATGCGACTGCAACCGAATGAAAGACCTCATAGAAGACACGAAAGACCGTGACCGCAATACCCACACCGGCAATTACCTCGGTACCCAGCCTGGCAAGGAAGATGATGTCGGCAAAGACGATACTCGTGATAATCAGAAACTCGACGCTTGCCGGCCAGGCAATACCGAGGACGTTCGACCGGAGGCCGGGTTCTTTACTCGCCACTGGCCTTGAGGCGGTACTGATCTCCACGCTCTCGGTACCATTCTGCGTCCGCCAACTCACCGTATTCGGCCGCATAGGTATCGAGACCGTCTTTGAGATCAGAAAGCAGGGCATCGGCACCGGGGTGGGTGGGTCGTGCACCAAAGCAGGACACCAGCTCGCGAAGCTGAGCAGGATGGTCGATTATCAGACACGGACGAAGGTAATTTTCACAGTACGGAACACGGGCACGGATTGCTCTGAAGAAATCGCCGCCGGCTGCCTCCCGCAGCGTGCTGCTTCTTATGTTATCGACGGCAAAGTGGGTGAACACACACGGTTCGATGTCTCCGTTTGAGTTTATGTGAAGGTAACTCCTCCCACCTGCTATGCAGCCCCCGGTCATTGCCCCGTCATTCCAGAAATCGCCCAGGACCATCCGCCGTTCCTTCCTGAGCGCCTGAAGCCGTCTCCGTCTGTGTATTCTCTGTTCCGGCGTAGGCATGAGACCCATGTCTGGGCGCCGCCCCACAGGGACATAATTGAAGTACCAACCTATGAAGCAGCCTTTGTTCTCGTAGAAATCGACGAATTCGTCACTCACGATGAAGTCATTGTTATCACGCGTAGCCGTGGCCGAGAACCCGAAGATAACACCGTTCTCCTGAAGAAGGTCCATGGCCCGCGTGATTTTCGCAAACGCACCTTTGCCCCGTCTTTGATCGGTCTCTGCCTCAAGCCCCTCAACACTTATACAGGGCATTACATTCCCCAGATCCGCAAGTCTCTCCGCAACCCCGTCATCAATGAGACTACCGTTGGTGTAGACCTGGAAGTACATGTCATCTGCAGTTTCAAAGAGATCGAATATCTTCTCCCATGCAAAGGGCTCTCCTCCGGATATCACTATGAAGTAGATACCCATCTCCCTGGCTTCATCAAGCACCCTTGTGATCTCCTCGAGAGTGAGCTCGCTCCCGGCATAACTGCCGGCATAGCAGCCGTAGCAGCCGAGATTGCACTTCATTGTCGGGCTGATCACAAGGAGATAGGGGGGCGTGAATCCGTGCTTCTCCCTGAACGCTTTCCGCTTCACATACCCGTTCACAAGGTAGTTGTAGAAGAAATTCATCGCCGCCTTTTCCCTGCATTGCTCGCTTGACTCCTCAAGCGCGCGTTTGCCCAGCATCATGAGCCGCTCCAGGAAATCCCGGCCCTCAGGCCAGGGTACTTCCGCGATCTTGAGGCGTGAAAACCTTGCGAGGGCCTGATCGGAAACCAGCGGCAGTATCCTGATACCTGCTCTGACTGCGCTTCTGGCAGTCAGCATGAATATGCGGTCGGTGACCGTCATTGCCAGCCTCCCTGTTTCGACTATACCACCGGGTGCGGCCGGCCCGTTAGGAAAAAGTGCGGAGGGTGAGCCGTGGCGGGCAAGGGGTTGACATGGCCGGGTAGGCGTGGTTCAATTCTCGGATGTAAAAACACTTGATTCCAAGACCTGACCCCAAGGAGGAGTTGCGGTGAAAGACGCACTGAAGAATGTTCTGGAGGGAATCAGAAAGAACGTTGACTATGCCGATGCCCGGCTCGTCACAACACGAAGTGAGCGAGTGATGGTCAAAAACGGGTCGGTTGACTCGATCAGCGATAACATTTCGAAGGGTTTCGGGATAAGGGTTATTGTGGATGGATGCTGGGGTTTCTCAAGCAGTTCGACTCCGGGTGAAGAAGAGGCCGCCCGGGTTGCGCAGGAAGCGATAGAGATAGCCAAAGCGACCAGACTCATGAAGAAGTGGGATATCGCCCTGAGCGATGAAGAGGCCAGGGTAGACACATACAAGACCAGGGTAGCCAGCGATCCTTTCTCAATCTCGCTTGATGAGAAGATCAAGGTCCTGCTCGAAGCCGACCGCATAATGAGACGCAACGCGGCAATCAAGGTAGCAGAGAGCTCCATGCAGTTCTACCAGATCGACAAGATCTTCCTCAGCACCGAGGGGGCGGACATCGAACAGACGATTTTCGAAAGCGGTGGCGGCATATCGGCTACCGCGGTCGGTAACGGCGATGTTCAGAAGCGGTCATACCCATCTTCATGGGGAGATACGGCCACCAGGGGATACGAGTTTATCAAGGGGCTCAACCTGCCGGACAATGCCGAGAAGACCGCGGATGAGGCCGCCGGCCTTCTCAAGGCTGCCGAATGCCCCACGGGCGAGATGACGCTGATAATCGGCGGCTCGCAGCTTGCACTCCAGATACATGAATCCTGCGGGCATCCGACAGAGCTCGACCGTGTCTTCGGTACCGAAGCCAGTTTCGCCGGCACGAGCTTTCTTACCGTGGAGAAATTGGGGGACTATAAGTACGGGTCGGAGCACGTATCGATATTCCAGGATGCGACCTGCGAGGGTGGTCTTGGGACCTTCGGCTACGATGATGAAGGCGTACCCGCCCAGCGCACACCTGTAGTGGACAGGGGCGCGTTCGTGGGTTATCTCACTTCACGCGAGACGGCCTCCAAACTGAACCAGAAGAGCAATGCCTGTATGCGGGCGGATGGATGGAACAGGATCCCGCTGATAAGGATGACAAACATAAACCTCGAACCCGGTGAATGGGATTATGAGGAGCTTATACGCGACACCAGGGATGGCATTCTGGTTGATTCGAACAAGAGCTGGAGCATCGACGATAAGCGGCTGAACTTCCAGTTCGGGACCGAGATGGCCTGGAAAATCAAAGACGGCAAGATCGGAGAACCTGTCAAGAACGCGGTTTATACCGGTATCACTCCTGAGTTCTGGGCCTCATGCGATGCCGTGTGTGCCAGGAAACACTGGCACATTTGGGGAATCCCGAACTGTGGCAAGGGTGAGCCCATGCAGGTGGCGCATGTAGCGCATGGGGCCGCTCCGGCAAGATTCAGAAAAGTAAGGGTGGGGGTGTAATATGCTAGGCGAATCCAGAGCACTCGAGACACTGAAGAAACTGATCTCTATGGTTGAGGCGGAGCAGGCCGAGGCGATCCTCCTGGCAAAATCGAGTGGACTGACACGCTTCGCGAATTCCACCATCCATCAGAACGTGTTCGAGCGAGACAATGAAATCTACCTTCGGGTTGCCAAGGGTAAGCGAATAGGTGTGGCGGCGTCAAATGTGACAGATGATGCATCTCTTAAGCGGCTTGCGGCGCGGGCCCAGGAGATCGCCGAGTCGCAGGTTCCCAATCCCGATTTTGACGCATTCGTAACCTCACCCAGGGCAGAAGAGGTCGCTGCGTTCAGCCGGGCAACAGAGGAATGCAGCGCCCAGCGAAGGGCCGAGAATGTCAAGGCCGTGATCGATGAGGCCAACAGACTGAACTTCCTGGCTGCCGGATCGCATTCCACATCGGCCAAAGAAATTGCGTTCGCCAACTCCTACGGCACTACCCAGTACCACAAGCATACGGCGGTCTTCATGAACACTGTGGTAATGGCGCCAACTAGCTCGGGTTACGCCGACCGATCATCCATCGACGTCTCGGACCTGGATGCCAAGGGGCTGGGTGAAGAGGCTGTCAAGGTATGCGCGGACAGCCAGAATCCGAAGGAACTCGAAGAGGGCCGCTACGATGTTGTGATCTCACCCTATGCGCTGGATTCCCTGATGGGTTGGCTGGGCTATATCGGCTTCGGTGCCGACACCTTTCAGGAAGAGCGGAGCTTCATGTCGGGTAGGATCGGCGAACAGATAATGGGTGAGAATGTCTCCATCTGGGATGACGGCTGCGACCCCGCCGGAGTTCCGTTCCCGTTCGATTTTGAAGGCGTACCCAAACAGCGGGTGGACCTCATCAAGAACGGTGTTGCGAGGAACGTGGTGTATAACTCACTTACAGCCAACAAAGAGGGTAAGTCCTCGACCGGGCATGCGCTTCCCCCGGGTGAGGAGATCGCTGCGCTGCCGCTCAATGTGTTCTTCTCAACAGGCGACAGCAGCGAGGCGGAGATGGTCGAGTCACTCGAGCGCGGTCTCCTCGTTAAGAGGTTCCACTACGTCAACGGGTTTCTCGAACCCAGACAGGCGCTCTTCACGGGTATGACGAGGGACGGGACCTTCCTTGTCGAGAACGGCAAGATCAAGCATCCGGTCAAGAACCTGAGGTTTACCCACAGCATGCTTGATGCTTTTTCAAAAGTGGAGATGATCTCGAAAGAAGCGAAGCTCCAGATCTCCGACTGGTTCGGGGCAAGTGTCCTGCCTGCGCTCAAGATCAAGGGCTTCAACTTCAGCGGCAAGACCGAGTTCTGATGGGGTCCGTGAAGAACGTTCTTATTTCAACAAAACGATCTTGGCCGCCTTCTTCCCCCCTGCAGGCTTGAGATAGTAGATGCCGGGGCTGACGGGGCTCCCGGAATCGTCATCACCCTGCCAGACGGCTTTAACCTTGCCCTCGGCGACCGAGGGTTCGATTGTCGTCACGAGCCTGCCGGTCACATCGTATAGCTCGAGCATTCCGACCCACCTGCCCAGCCCTGACATCTCGATCGATATCTCGCCACGCCCGGGGTTGGGACGCACTCTGAACCAACTGGGTTCAAATACCTGTGCGATGGAGCTCGTGACCGTGTCAATCACGGCCAGCTCGATGAGTGTTGCGACACCACCTTTGACAACGTCTGAATAGAAATCGAAATCGAGGGTCGAAACACGATCGGTCGTCCTGTGATACTGGGGATTTACAAGCGGTGAATCCTCTATACCGCAGAACGCGGGAAAATCGTAGTCCCAGAATGATGAATTATCGCTTCCCACATATGACCTCAGCCCCTTGTTCACATCCATGCCGGGGACATAGAGCGCTGCCGCGTTTTCATATGCGTTGGCCAGCCAGCCTGAGATCGAGTTGTAGAGTATCTCGACATCCTCGGGGTGGCTGTCCTCATAACCAATCATGTCGAAGTTAAGGACAGCGACGATCGAATCGCCTTCTTCATAGGCTTGCTTGGCATACTTGCCGCTTCCGACAAGACCCTGCTCTTCCCGTGAGAAGGTAACGAACTTTATGGTCGCCTCGAAATCGTAATCCTTGAGCACCCTTGCTGCCTCTATTGCACAGACCGTGCCTGTACCATTGTCATCTGCACCTGGCGCATACGTGGTGGGTGTCTGCGACCTGCAGTCGTGATGACCGCATATGATATAGATCTCCTCAGGCCGTACGGTCCCCGGCATTGTGGCAACCACATTGACATCGCCTGATCCCACCCCGTCCTTTCCGGACACCCAGTCGCTCCCACCGTTGACGGTCTGGAAGATCACGCCATTTCCAACAACCCAGCTTTCGGTGGAGCTTACAGGGCAAACGTCGTTGAGATCCGACGCTACGCCGAGACTGACATCGCCCCACGACGATCCACCGTCGGCAGATTTTATGATCGAACCTGTCAGACCACACGCCCAGCCCTGCGACGCGTTCCGGAAGAAAACTGAATTCAGATTGTCCGACACCGGTGTGGACATCTCCTGCCACGTGTCGCCGTCCTGGGTCCTTAGGATCCTGCCGGAGTCTCCGGCGATCCAGCCTTTCAAGGCGTCAACGAACATGACTTCATGCAAATTGACACTGACCGGACTCGTGGCTGTGCTCCAGCTCGATCCACCGTTTTCAGTCTTTATGATCCGCCCGCTCTCTCCGACCGCCCAACCTACGGTCGGGCTGGCAAAGCAGAGATGGTTGAGATCGCGGGTCGTGGGGGTTGAGACCGTGGACCAGGTACCACCGCCATTGACCGATCTGACTATTATGCCGTTGTCGCCGCAGCAAAAGACCGTCATCGAATCGAGGAAGGCTACGCTGTGGAGGTCCTCGGATGTCGGCGAGCTCACCGTCTGCCACGTCCGCCCGTCGGCTGTCACCTTGATGAGGCCGTTGTTGCCTGCTATGCATCCGTGCGACCGGCTCCACATGGCGATGTCGTTTAGCCCTCCCTCATCATCGTAGTTATCTTCGACCCAGAGATCACCACCATCATCGGTATGAATGACTGTTGTCCGCTTGCCAACGGCCCAGCCTTCCTGGTCATCGAAGGGAAAAATAATCGACTTCATATTCGTCCGGAAGCCGAAGTAGTCGTATTCGGTCTCAAGACCCATCCCCTCGAACTGCTCCTTGATCCACTGCCCGGCACGCCTGCACATCATCTCGGGGGAATACCGTGTATCGATGGTATAAGTCTCGCCGCCGATGGTGACAGGATTCTCTCCCGAAAGATCGCTCAGCAGCGAGTAGAGGCTGTTCGACGACACCTGATCGACGATCGCCTGAACCAGCGGGTTGAATGAGAGTGGAGCCTGCACGCGCTTTTCAATACCGGCACCTCTCACCTCCAGCGGCAAACCCGGTTCGGATGCCAGCGGAAGCCGTTTCTTAAACGGAAGAAGGTGGATATCAAATGCTGCACGCGGCTCGGCCGCAACGAGGTAGTATGAATCCCGCTCACTCAGGATCATGGAGTATCCCTCGAGTGAGGAACGCGCTACCCCTTCTTTCCCGATCATGTAAAGCTCAAACGGAGATACATCCTCATGCAACAGGGTATAGCCGATGCCGGCAGCCTGGAGCGCGCCGGGTCCTTCGGATCCGAGGTAGAGGAAAGCGTCTTCTCCGACCCGACCGGCGAGCCTCAGGTGACCGTCCTCTTCGGCTGAGCGGAATATGGAGATATTCTGCTCAATATCCTCTGATCTCAGTTCAACAAGCATCACCGGGATATCCCGTCCCTCGCGTGATAGTTGTGTGGGGCCATCGGAGATCTCCCTGGCACCAAGGGGCGAGATCGCCAAAAACATGACAGCAGTTGTAAGTGCAACAGTTGCATGGGTCAAACGCGGCATAATAGTCTCCTCCATAATTGCATAGTTATTTGATTATACCAAATTTCCGGCCCTGTGTCAAAATCTGCGTACTCTCTTCAATACACTTGCTACGTTACAAAACTGATTCACAATTTGAGCTAAAGGTTCCTCTCCTGCTGCCGAAGCAACTGTAGTGATATCTTGCATAATGCGTGAAGCCTTGCGAAAACCACTCTGAGGAGGTGGCTCGATGGACGTGATATTCGACATCGGAGGTGCAGCTGAGTATCTCCATATCAAGAAATGGACCCTCTACCGGCTAGCCAAGAAGGGCAAGGTACCTGGTATCAAAGTCGGAGGACAGTGGAGATTCAAGAAGGACGTCCTTGATAGCATGTTCTATGGCGAGGGTCAGAGAAAAAAGAAGAGACTGCAACCGGCAGATTAGGGCTTCGATGAGATAGATTGACGGTCCGTTGCGGGTTGTGAGCGGGTAACCAAAGTGTCCACGTAGACTACGAGCCAGGCATGGGACTTTGATAAGCTAACTCACAACCCGCAGATTTTTGTCTTGGATGGGGTCAGGCTTGCAATTCTGAGGGGGGTCAGAGCTCAAAAATTGCGCGG
>JALGZP010000097.1 GCA_025774845.1 bacterium | reverse complement strand
GTCGAGGAGTAATTGCATGAAGCGAAGGACCACAGGAGCAGTCTATATATGCATCGCGGCACTGGCACTGGTGGCCGTGATTCCATGCTGGGCTCAATCACAGCAACCCCATCGAGTCCCCAGGGTGGATTGTGATGTCGTTGTTGACGCCCATCTTGATGAGCAGATCTGGGAAGACGCCTTGTCGCTCACACTCGACTACGAGGTGCGTCCCGGCGAGAATGTGCCTCCGCCCGTTAAGACCGAGATGCTCTTAGCCTATGATGAGACGCATCTCTACTGTGGTGTCCGCGCTTATGACCCGGATCCATCACAGATCTGTGCCCGGCTTTGTGACAGGGACAGACTCTGGGACGACGACTGGTTTGCACTCAATCTTGATACTTTCAACGACCAGCGCCGGTCCTACCTCCTCTTCTGTAACCCGTTTGGTGTCCAGGCCGACAACATCGAGGTAACCGGGGGTGGCGGAACCGAGTGGGACCCGATCTGGGATTCGGCGGGACGAATCTCCCAGGAAGGCTACATCTTGGAGATGGCAGTACCCTTCAGTTCGCTGCGGTTCCAGGGGAGTAAAGAAGACCAGATCTGGGGGATCGATGCCATCCGGAGTTACCCAAGGGGCGTGCGTCATCATATCGGTCTTTTCCCCCGTGACCGGGACAACAACTGCTACCTCTGTCAGGCGGAAAAGCTGATCGGTTTCGCGGGGGCAACACCGGGCAGGAACATCGAATTCGCTCCCACCTTCTCGACGGTCCACACCCAGCTCCGGGAAGACGATGACGTCGAAGAGGACTTGCTCCCGGTCGACAGCAGATATGAACCCGGGCTCACGGCCAGATGGGGCTTAACGCCGAATCTCAACCTCATCGGCACCTTAAACCCTGACTTCTCCCAGGTCGAGGCGGATGCGGCCCAGCTCGATATCAATACCCAGTTCGCGATCTACTATCCCGAGAGACGCCCCTTCTTCCTCGAGTATGCCGACATTTTCCACAGTGGACTCCAGATCGTGCATACACGCACACTCGCGGATCCTGTCTGGGGAATCAAACTCTCCGGCAAGGAACGGCCGGAAAATACAATCGGGGCATTCATGGTCCTAGACGAGGTCACAAACCTGCTTGTACCGGGCAGCGAGGGTTCGGAGACCACTGAACTTGATACGAAGACCTTAGGATCGGTGCTCCGGTCACGCCGGGACGTTGGAAGCTCCTCGACCCTCGGGATGTTGTTTACCGATCGGGAGGGCAAGGACTACTACAACAGAGTGGGGGGCTTTGACTGTGACATGAGGGTCACCGACAGGGACCTTATCAGGTTCAACATACTGGGCTCTCAGACAAGCTACCCCGATACGGTTGTCTCGGAGTTTGGCCAGCCGGATGGCCCGTTCCAGGACATGGCCTTTGACTTCTTCTATATGCACTCAACCAGAGGACTCGATTACTACGCGATTTTTCGTGATGTGGGTTCCGACTTCCGTGCAGACCTGGGCTACAGGGCCAAGGTGGGCTACAGGTTTGGAGAGGCGGGTTGGGGTTACACCTGGCACAACGATAGCGATCACTGGTATAACATGCTCAATTGGGGGATGGGCTACGAGTACGAAGAGAAGGAAACCGGCAGTCTCCTTTATAGAGGGATCGCATCATGGTTCAATTTCGCCGGGCGTTCACAGTCGTTTGCTGATGGGTGGGCTTTCTACGGGAAGACCAGGTACGATGGGGTGGACTTCGACAGGCGGATCTTGAATGTCCACGGGGGATTCCGGCCTACGGGGTCGCTCTTCCTGTTCCTCGATGCAACAGTCGGAGACGCAATCGATTATGAGCACACTCGACCCGGTACCCAGTTTACATTAGAGCCATATGTTGAATACACGCTGGGGCGCCATCTGAGATTCGAACTCGGGCACACATTCCAGCGGCTCAGTGTGGATGATGGACGCCTGTACACTGCGAACATCAGCCACCTGAAGACAATGTACCAGTTCAACAGACGAAGCTTCCTACGTGCGATCCTCCAGTACGTAGGCTACGATCGAAACACTGATCTCTATGACGACGCCGGCACAAATCCGGAGGAGACATACCTCTATAGCCAGATCCTCTTCTCCTACAAGGTAAACCCGCAGACGGTGCTCTTCATTGGGTACAACGATGGGTACTACAGCGATCAGGATATCAGTATGACGCAATCAGACCGGACAGTGTTTGTGAAGGTTGGCTACGCCTGGACACTATAGAAAAAGCGGGGTGGGCTCTCGCCCACCCCGCTCTGATCAACCCACGGAAACCTACCTAGGCAGGTCCCTCGAAATCCTCATCCATAGTGACGTGGATGGTGATACAGGCCTTCCAGTCAAACACCAGTGGGTCTGACGGACTGGGATCAGGATCGACGTCGCCCGTTTCGCTGACCACGGTGAATGTCAGGACCGGGTTGGCACCGGCCAAGAAGTCCTGCAGTGCATCGTCCAGAATTGTCACGCCACCGGGCTCCAAATCCGCGGTGACATCGACTCCCAGTGTCGCCATGAGAGACACACTTGTGTACTCTATGAGCGTCATGTCCGGGCCTGCGTCCCTTCTGACCGTAATCTCTCCCGAGCACGTCCAGTCATGGGTATGCGAGAAGGCCGTCACCGTGTACATACCACCCACCACCACGGCACTCACTATATCGTCCCGGCTTATGCCGTTGTCCGCGAGAATATCCTCGATCTCATCTCCGTAGTCCAGCGTCTCCGGCGTCGTGAAATTCTCTGAATCCTCATTCTCGTGGAAGGTGGCACACGTCGTACCCGTGAGGACTATCTCAATTACCTTATCCTCAAGGATACAACTCACACCGCCCATCACAACGAACACGAGAAGCAGGATAAGCACCATACCTGAAATCTTTTTCATGGTCTCACTCTCCTCAGCTCTCCTGGTCTAGTTGCCAATGGATACCCCGAACGAAAAGCTACTCTGGCTGGCAAGGCTGTACTCCACATGGCCATTGATGGCCGGCAGATTAAGCGCCAGCCCGGCTGTGAAGCGGACTGATGACTCGGTCCCGAAATCAAGATCGATCGCTTCCGCATCCTCGCCAGCTGCGTCACTCTCGTACGCAACCTCCATGGAGAATCGATCGAGAGAAAGACCTGTATACGGTTCTATAAAGAGTATGCCGGAGGCGAATCGCTTGCTCGCCTGGACCCCGATCGACAGGGCGCTGCTCTTCATCAGGTCGTCACCGGCAGCATTTTCGCCGATTTTGAAGCTCTGCCAGAAGAACCCGCCTGCCAGCTCGATCGGGAAAGTAGGACTCATGTACTGCGATATGCTGTGCCTGAGACCGAACCCGAAGAGCGAGATATTGCCCAGCTCCACATCGCCGACATCAAGAGCGATGTAGCGTATCAACGCCTCAGTGCCCATGTAAGACCCAACACGAAGCTGGGGTGTTGCAAGAGTAAACGCGCCGATGTCAAAACCTCCCGGGAAGATGAAACTCGTCCCGGCCTGTCCAGGTACGGTCGTGGCGTCTCCGGGACCCACGACGGTAGAGGTTTCCGCTGTCTTCTGGGGCAGGAAATCGCCCTCCGTGGTAGCCTCAAAAGTCTTGTCGTCGTCTCCGAAGCGGGCCGACATCACCCGCACCTCAAACCGCAGGTACATACCCATCTTCGGGATGTGCGCCGAATGGAAGAGCCCACTATTTAAGTCGGCACCGATCCCATCCGCCAGGGGCTGAAGATACCCGGTGGCGTTATCCACACTGTAATTGGATAGCTGGTCTTCCACCTGAGCCGCTGCCCCGGTAGCCATAATCAGGGTCAGGAGAAGACCCGCGATCACCCTCAAGAAACGCTTTGGACTTGCCATAGCACCTCCTCCTTAGTTAAAGGCCGATCTTTGGAACCTCACTCAAACACGTGAAAGCGATTTTAGACAATGATGCGCAGCGATGTAAAGCTTAATATTGCTCAAAGTCGTTAAGTCTCCGCCAAGATGGACTATTCAGATTGACAAAGCTGCAAATAAACTTTATACTTCCACCCGCAAAGATGATAAGTAAGTAATGTTGTGGGGCGCACCCACGGATGGGATGTAGCCGTTGCAAGCCCGCTCATGGCAGAGCAAACCAGGCTTACTGTTTGAATGGAGGTTACATACCATGTTCCGAGGGTGCCGTGTCCAACCGACCACGTTGAGTGTCTACCTGCTTGTTACCCTTCTCATACTCGGGCTTGTGGGAATCGCGCAGACGAAAGAGTTCACAAGGGGTTCTGGAGCTGCTAATAGATCCATACCGCCTAGTCTAACAATCACATGTCCGCCCGACACACTTGTGGACTGCCCCGACTGTACGGCCCCTCAGTTGTGCGGTACGGCCACTGCAACAGGTTGTGCCCCGGACCCGGTCTTAAGCTATGAAGACTCCGTCGTGTTTTACCGCTGTCCATGGGAGTACACAATCCTCCGTACCTGGTCTGCAACTGATGATTGTGGCAATGAGGGATCATGCCAGCAGATTATCGCAGTCAAGGACACTGTGGCACCGAGCATCACATTCTGCCCTGAAGATGCAGTTGCCGAGTGCGGCTCCGATATGGACGCTCTCGGGCATGCTGTTGCTTTTGACAACCGCAACCCCGAACCAACAACTCTCTATGAAGCAGCAACGAGAGCCGGCCAGGCGCCGTGCGAGTTCATTGTGGTCAGGTCCTGGGAGTTCAGTGACGGTTGCTGCAATATGACTCACTGTCAGCAAGTGGTCACGATGGTGGACACGGAGGCACCGGTCCTGACATGTGCACCTCCCGATACCTTCGCGTGTGACGAAGAGGCCTATTTCACGCGGCCGTTTATCGATGAGAGCTGTGATCCTGCACCTGTACTGACTGTCGCCACCACAGACACCACACCGGGACCGGGACCGGGCAGCTACACGGGCTGCTGGTTCGCAGAAGACCGGTGCGGCAACATGTCGAACATGTGTTGTCAGACAGTTGTCATAGAGCCGTGTGTTGCGCTTGAGGATGCACCATTGGTCACTTCAACAGGTGGAACCGGTTTCCTCGCTCCCGAGCGCCCAGGAACCGATCTGCCTGCGAGATTTGGAGTGACATGTCACCCTAACCCGCTCAGCGGGAGCACAACAATAAGCTACTCCCTTCCCGTCTCATGCGAGGTGGCCATAGGGATCTTCGACATCCACGGGCGGAAGGTGGCCTCTCTCCTGGGCCAGCACTGCTCTGCCGGTGATCACAGCGTAGCCTGGAACGGAACAGATGATCGCGGCACCCCGGTGGTCTCGGGAATGTATGTCTTGAGGGTGGACTTTGACTCAGGACCCAACATCCTCAGAAAACTGGTCAGGCTGTAGAACTGTTCGAAAGAGACCCCACGAAGCCCACCTCCGGGTGGGCTTTGTTACAATTGACAGTGTGGCCGATCCGCGGTATAATGGTACCAGGAAGCGGGAAGTGAGCAAGGGGGTGCGGGGCACGTCCTGGATGGACGGGTGCCCTTTTCTGTGGGCAATCATGACTTTCGATCTGGCTGGCGATTATGCCGGCGGAGGTGGTCTGTGATGGCGCGTTGCTCCGGGGAAACAATGTCGAAATCTGCAGGGTCGGTGCTTATCCTGGTCTTGCTCGTGGCGCTTGTCGGTGGCGTCCAGGCCGAAGAGATCAAGAAGCACAGTGGGAGCGGACGACTCGGCGATGACGAGTTGACCGTGATATGCCCGCGGAATATAACAGTGGATTGTCCTACCAAGATAGATCCGGAGTACACCGGCCGGCCTTCGATCAGAGGCGGCATCGGTCCCTTCGATACCTCCTTTGTCAATTTCGGAATGAAGTGCGGTTGCGAATTCAGTTTCATGCGTGTATGGATCGCGGCCGGTGCTGAGGGCAGGTGCGACACGTGTCTCCAGATCATCACGGTCCATGACAACGTGCCACCCGAGCTCAACTGTCCGAAAGATGTCGTCTATGAGTGTGATGAAGTCGGGAGTTTAGGCCGGGCCACAGCTACGGATAATTGCGATCCGAGACCCACCATCCGCTACAGCGACTCGCTGGTATTCCAGAGATGTCCCTGGGAGTTTACGACGATACGCACATGGAGAGCGCACGATCGCTGTGGGAACGTGACCACATGCGAGCAGGAGATCAAGATCCAGGACACCAAACCACCTGTTATAGTCTGCTGCCCGCCTGATACGATCGTTTGTGTCGGCTTTGACATTGATCGCCTCGGTGACGCTATAGCGATAGACAACTGTAACCCCAGACCCGGGATGACCTACGAGGCAGCGAGGATCCCCGGGCAATCCGAATGTGATTACTGGATTGTCCGCTCGTGGGAGTTCACCGATGGCTGCGGTAATCTGGCAGCCTGCCAGCAGCGTGTGACATTCCGTTGTGAGCGTGATTTTGACGCACAGGCCCGCGACCATGAGGGTGGTGATGAGGGCGAAGAGTCCAACGACCGCAAAACAGGACCGGGATCACTGGTACCGGCCGAGCTGACCCTGGGCAGTCATCCCAATCCGCTGAGTGGGGCTACCACGATAAGCTACGCTCTTCCGGTCGCAGGAGAAGCTTCCGTCGAGATCTTCGACATCCAGGGCAGGAAGATTATGACTCTGGCCGGTGGACACCACGAAGCCGGCTATCATACGGTGGCCTGGGACGGGCATGACAGCGAGAACCGGCCGGCGGTGTCCGGGGTCTATTTCTGCAGGCTTGAGTGCGGAGTCAGACCCGCTATCTTCGAGAAGCTCGTCAAGTTCTAGGCTTTCTTCTGCCCGGCCTTCCGGATCTTTGCCCAGGCATCCCGCAGCGTGACCGTGCGATTGAATACCAGCTTCTCCCCTGTTGAATCGACCGAATCAACACAGAAGTAACCCAGACGTTCGAACTGATAACGGCTCCCGGGTTCGGCACTCGCAAGACTTGGTTCAACCCTGCAAGACGTGAGGATTTCCAGGGAGCTGGGGTTGAGGTACGAAGTGAAGTCTTTGCCCTCTTCGACATCGAGAGGGTTCTCTTTGGTGAAGAGATGATCGTAGAGTCTCACCTCGGCCGGCAGCGAGTGGGCCGCGGAAACCCAGTGGAGCGTGGCCTTCACCTTGCGGCCGTCCGGCGCGTCTCCCCCACGCGTGGCCGGATCGTATGTGCAGCGGAGCTCTACCACCTCGCCAGTACGCTCGTCTTTGACCGCATCAACACACTTGATGAAGTATGCGTACCGGAGTCTTACCTCCCGGCCGGGTGCAAGGCGAAAGAACTTCTTGGGAGGATCTTCAAGAAAATCGTCCCGCTCGATATAAAGCACCCGCGAGAACGGGACCTTGCGTGTCCCCGCCGATGGATCCTCAGGGTTGTTAACCGCATCCAGCTCCTCCACCTGATCTTCCGGGTAGTTATCTATCGTAACCTTGAGTGGCCGCATGACACCCATCACACGCGGTGAGTGCTTGTTGAGTTCCTCGCGAACACAGTACTCCAGAAGCGCGATATCCACTATGCTGTCCGCCTTGGCAACGCCTATACGGCTCAGGAACTGCTTGATAGCCTCCGCCGTGTATCCCCTTCTTCGCATCCCGACCAGCGACGGCATCCGGGGATCGTCCCATCCGCTGACATAGTTACCTTCAACCAGCTGCATGAGCTTCCGCTTGCTCATGACGGTCTGAGTTAGGTTGAGACGGGCGAATTCGATCTGTTGTGGGTGATGCACCTTACTCGAGACTGCAGAGCGAGTGAGTTATCCCCTCAATCGAGTCGGAGAGACAATGGGTGAAATCGTACATCGGATAGATGCACCACGTGTTCCCCGTCCTGTGATGCTCCGCATGAAGAATACGATAGACCACGGGGTCTCGCATGTTGATGTTGGCCGCGGCCATATCGATCTTCGCACGGAGCGTACGGGATCCATCCGGGAATTCGCCTGCCCGCATGCGTTCGAAAAGGTCGAGGTTCTCCTCCACCGTGCGGTCACGGTAGGGGCTGTTCTTACCCGGCTCGGTCAGCGTGCCGCGATGCTCCCTCATCTCATCGGCGGTAAGATCACACACATAGGCTTTGCCCAGCCGTACCAGCTCCACCGCGTACTGG
>JALGZP010000096.1 GCA_025774845.1 bacterium | reverse complement strand
AATTCAGACTTTACAGAAAGATGGTGATGGAAGACGGCGTCGATCCCATGGACCGTGTCTACTTTCTCTTGACGATCCGACATGGAGAAATGGTCGCCAGGCCCCGTATCAGGTGGTGTGATGAGGCCTTGAAGGTTCTCGGTAAAATAGCAAAGGAGTCACCTGATGGGTAAGCCCGCAGTGCTATTCTTTGGTCTGGCCGTAGCCTTCCAGCTGGCCTTCTCCCTTGCAGCGGGCGAAGCGGAAGAGGAAGCCTCAGTCAGATTCACGACAGAGCACGATGTGTACATCGAGTTGACGGATGGCACCAGGCTTGCGGCGGACATCTACCTCCCGGTCGCCGAGGCGCCGTTTCCGACGATACTCATACGCACACCATACGCGAAGGAGCAAATGCCTGTGTTCGGTGAGGCATTCGCTGCGAGCGGATACGCAGTCGTCATTCAGGATGTGCGCGGCAAGTGGTCATCCGAAGGAGACATCATTCCCTTCATCAATGAACAGCGCGACGGACTAGACACCATCGACTGGATACTCGGCCAGCCCTGGTGCAATGGAAGCCTCGGCATGTGGGGTTCCTCATATCTTTCCTACAGCAGCTTCGTAGTGGCCGCAGCGGGGCCCCCTAACCTTAAGGCACTTTTCTGCATATCCGGCTGGCTCAACGGGGACAAGGTCAACGGGCCGGGGGGTGCTCTTCACTGGGGTCTCATCCTGCCATGGATGGTTCATGAGGCAACTCAAGAGAAGCGATCCCTGGCCGATTTCGACATGGACGAACTCTTCAAGTTCATCCCGCTCAAGGACGTGATGGCATCGATCGGCATAGACGATCCCGTCTGGTCTAATCCGGATACCCTTGATGTTATGGATCATCCCTACTCGGGTATTAGTGTTCCGATCTTCCATGTCACCGGCTGGAATGACTTCGTCTATCCGGCTGCTTTAGAGGTCTACGAAGAGGTCAGCGCCGCCTCGCCCCACTTTCAGAAGCTGCTGGTCGGACCATGGGCGCATGATCAGATCTGGACAAGCTTCACGAGGGCGGGCGACGAGGACTTCGGCGACCGTTCGATAATGGGCATGGAGCAGGTCAATCAATTGGCGGTAAGGTGGTTCGATCACTGGCTGAAGGGCGTGGACACCGGCGTGACGGGAGAGCCACCGGTCAAAGTCTTTGTGATGGGGAGCAATGATTGGCGGGAATTCCCCGACTGGCCGCCGGCGAGCGCGAGCTATCGCCAATTGTACCTGGACGGCGACGGACACGCCAACGGGCTTGAGGGCGATGGAACCCTTTCGGCTGTTCAGCCCCGCGGCGAGTCTCCGCACGATTCATTTGTGTTTGATCCAATGAACCCGGTGCCCACCACCGGTGGGGCCAATTTCCACTTTTTCCCTGATGGCTTCGGTATCATGGACCAGCTCGAGGTCGAGAGCCGGGCGGATGTTCTGGTTTATACCTCTGGGCCACTGCTTGAGCCCGTGGAAGTGATCGGACCAGTCACAGTGGAGCTATATGCCTCCACCGACGGTAAGGATACCGATTTTACTGCAAAACTCGTCGAGGTCCGTGAAGACGGCTATGCACGGAACATAGTCGAGGGGATCGTCCGCGCCAGCATGAGAACCTCTTTGGAGGAGCCAGAGCCGCTCGAACCGGGGAGAATTTATAACTTATCGATCGACCTTGGTGCGACAGCCATCGTAATCCGGAAAAACAGCAGATTGCGCCTGGAGGTCTCGAGCAGCAATTTCCCTAAGTATGATCGTAATCCGAATACCGGTGAAGCATCATGGACAGCCACTGAATACCGTAAGGCACTGCAAAAGGTTTACCACAGCAGGGAGTACCCATCGCGCGTCACCCTTCCGGTCCTTATAACCGAAGGCCGTGATCTTGGGTCGATTCTGGGAGGGTGACCCCTGGGAAGGAGCATGAGCCAGTGAGACGAAGTCAACTGATCCCCCCCGTTGGTGTATTGGTCGTCTTCGCCCTCTTTGCCTCCGTCCGGGCGGAGGATTCAAACGAACTCGAGAAAGCCGTGAGCCTCTTTGAGGCGGCGAATTTCGACGAGGCCGCAACCTGTTTCAAAGAGGTCGTCGAACAGCAACCCGAAAATCCGGAAGCGCCATACTATTTGGGGCAGATAGCCCTTGAGCGCGGTGATGTCGATGGGGCAGTCGATTGGTTCAAACGAGCTACAAAGCTAGATGCCGACGAATCGGAGTATCACCTCTGGCTGGGCCGCGCGTTGAGCGTGAAGATCCAGAGCGTGAGTTTCTTTGAGAAAGGTGGGATTGCCAACCGGATGCTTGACGCATTCGAGACGGCCGTGGAGCTGGACCCCGAAAGTATCGAAGCAAGAGCTGGGCTGGCACAATACTATCTCAGCGCCCCGGCGATCGCAGGAGGAAGCATATCAAAAGCAAAGAAGCAGGCCGAGGAGATCAAGAAACGCGCGCCCGGCGAGGGCCATCTGCTGATGGCACAGGTGTACGTACACGACGGGGATCATGAATCCGCCGAAAAGGAGTTCTCCGCGGCTCTGGAGCTGGATCCGAATAATACAGATCTGCACTATCAGATAGGAATGTTCCATCAGGGACAGAAGCAATACGACAAGGCAGTCGAAGCGTTCCAGAAGTCTGTGGAGACTGACCCCGGTAACCTGAATGCACTCTACCAGGTAGGAAGAACCAGCGTGTTTTCTGGGGAGAATCTTGATCGTGCCATTGAATGCCTGGCGGAATACCTGGAACATGAATCGCAGCCGGGGACTCCATCTAAGGCACATGCTCACTGGCGTCTCGGCATGCTTTATGAGATACAGGGGCGACCCGATGTGGCACGGGAAGCGTACGAAGCTGCACTCAGGCTTGATCCGGACAACAAAGAAGCAAAAGGGGCTCTAAAGGAACTCGATTGATCAAGTATTCGTAACGCAGCGTATAGAGTCTGGCCTCGTGTAACCCGGTTTGCCGTAACTGATACCCTATCCCACAGAACCACGCTTTCAGACATTTGCCCGGGGAGCCGCTTCACTGTCTGAAGTGGACTCGCGTTTGGCGTGGTGGGAGTTGACACTGGGAGATTCTATGGGTAGTATGCGTACCGATAGGAGGCTGAATTCTGCGCAACGTCGGGGTCAGAACGGTCAGCGCCGTTACCGCCGTATATCTTCTTTTCTTAGTCTCGGGTTTTACGGGGCTGGCCTATGAAGTAGTGTGGGCCCGCCTGCTTGTGAGGGTCTTCGGGGCAGGGTCTTTTGCGGTGACCACCGTCCTTGCCGCTTATATGGCCGGCCTTGCGCTCGGCAGTCTCCTTTTCGGCAGGCTGATAGACCGTAGGGGTAACCCGCTAAGAATCTATGCATTGCTGCAAATGGGAATTGCGGTCTTCGCCGTTGCATTCCCGTACATCATCACCGTTCTCAGTGGACTATACAGCGGCCTGTACCCGGACCTGCAGAACCGCTTTTACCTGCTCACAGGGATTCGCTTTCTCCTTTGCTTCGGAGTTCTTCTCATTCCAACGACCCTGATGGGAGGAACATTCCCTGTTCTCAGCAATTACCTCGCCACGTCGCTTTCCAGTCTTACTGAACGGGTTGGCCGATTATATGCGGTTAACACCATGGGGGCCGTGTGTGGTGCATTTGCCTCCGGGCTCGTGATCCTCCCTCGCCTGGGCATACGGGATACTACGCTTTTATGCGCGGCTCTCAGTATCGGGGTTGTGGTCGTAGCGCTGCTGCTAAGCCGGAAACCCCGTGCTGTGCCGGAACAGGTGTCAGCTGTACCCGGCCTGCACACAGGGGGACAATCTTTCGTTGTTGGCAATTCAAGGCTGGTTCTGGCGATCTTCACGGTGACAGGATTTTGCGCGCTTGCCGCAGAGGTGGTCTGGACACGCATGCTGTCGCTCGTGCTCGGTACTACGGTTTACGCATTCGCCATTATGCTCACCGTGTTCCTGCTTGGTTTGGGATCAGGCAGTGCGGCCTTTGCACGCCGGGCCCAGAGTACAAAGCATCCGGGCAGATTGCTCGGTCTTGCGATTGCCGCAGTCGGATTCAGTGTCTTTCTCAGCCTGGCCGTGTTTGGCAGGATTCCGTTCCTCTATATGTCTCTTTATGAGCGAATCAGACCCGACTGGGGAGGACTTCTGTGGATGCAAGTCCTCCTATGCGCCATCACCATGCTCCTGCCGACCTTCTTTATGGGCGCCCTTTTCCCACTGGTCGCGAGGCTTTACGCACGAGACATAGCACGAGTGGGGCGTGAGATCGGCCAGATCTATGCGTTCAATACGGTGGGAGCGATACTCGGGTCTATCGCGGGGACTCTCGTCTTCCTGAGGGGCCTCGGTATGGTGAAGTCCCTGGTAGTCATCGGCTGCCTATACGTGTTGACCGGTGTAATCGCACTTGTACGAACCGGGGAATTCCGCCGCCTCGGTGCCAGGGTTTCGGTCGCGGGAGGTGTGGCCGCATTCGCCGTGATTATCCTGTTCGTGTCACCCGACATAGACAAGAAGACGCTCACCAGCGGGGTTTACAGGTATGCTCCGATCTACGGCACCGTTGAAGGCCTTAGAACCAGAATGAGGCTGGCATCGATTCTCTTCTATAACGAAGGGATTGATGCCACGGTGAGTGTGGAAGGATTCCGCGGTGAGATTGCCATCCTCATAGACGGCAAGGCCGACGCCTCCAATGGCGCAGAGGATATGCGAACGCAGGTGCTGCTTGCGCAACTGCCTCTCCTGTTTCATGGCGATCCCGATACGGTACTTGTGATCGGCCTGGGCAGCGGAGTTACGCTGGGATCGGCTGAAACCCATGGTCTCCGGTGGGTCGACTGCGTTGAGCTGCTGGAAAACGTGGTGGAAGCCTCACATTATATGCGTGAGTATAATTTGGATTGCCTGGATGATCCCCGTGCCAACCTGATCATTGGCGATGGGCGAAACCATCTTCTGCTGAGCGGGAGGACATACGATGTAATAATAAGTGAACCCACCAATCCCTGGATATCGGGGGTAGGCGATCTGTTCACTCAGGAGTTCTTCCGCCTGGCCAGGAGCAGGCTGAAGCCCGACGGGATCATTTGTGCGTGGTTTCATACCTATCATATGGGGGACCAGGATGTCAGGGCCATGGTCGCAACATTCACATCTGTGTTTCCCGATGCCTACCTCTGGCTGGTGAATGATGCCGATGTCATTCTCCTGGGTGCTCTAAAGCCGCTCGCTTTTGACCAGCGTATCAGGAACCGTATGGTTGAACCTGCGATAGCTGAAGATATGGGGCGTATTGGGATTCGCAGCGTCCCGGACCTGGTATCCTTCTTCGTTGCAGGACCCGGCGCTCTGACCGGATATGCGAAGTCTGCCCGGGAGCTTCATACGGATGACAACATGTTGCTGGAGTTTTCCGCAGGTCTCAAGGTTTTCAAATCCACGGAGTCTGTACACATTTCCAGGTTTATCGATCTCATTGAATCTCCGCCGGCTGTGGCACTGGAAGGCGTTACCGCCCAGGATCTGCTTGCGCGCTTGGAAGCCCGGCGGCTTGCGATGCGGGCTTCGGTGGCCTTGTCAGGACAGGGTATAGATGCTGCCATGCCGCTTCTTGAGGAGGCTTTCTCAATGTCGCCGACCGATCCCTATATTCTTCACAAGTATATCGAAGGCCGGATGGCTGTCGGAAATAACCTCCACGATCAACGAGACTACGAGGGTGCGAAGAGCAACTATCTGGAGGCGCTGGCAGTGCCCGACCATTCTCTGGCCTGGCTTGCCTACCTCGGGCTGGGGATGGCTCAGGTCGCGAGCGGCGACGGGGACGGTGCCCGGCAAAGCTACAGGCAGTCGATCGAGAGGAACCCTTACAACCCTCGGGCCTATCACAACCTGGGCAAGCTGGAACGGGTGATGGGTAATACTGATAGAGCCGCTGCCGCACTCGAACGATCGCTGGAACTCGAGCCCGGTGCGGGTCCTGCAAGCGATCTTAGCCGCATCTATATCGAAATGGGAACCAACCTCGAGAAGGCGGTCCGTCTGGCCGAGCAAGCAGTGTCCTGGGAAGCCAGCTCAGACCACTACATAACACTCGGCTGGGCGCGCAATGTCCTGGGGGACTATCAGGGGGGCGAGGAGGCCATCCTGAAGGCACTAGAAATGGAGCCCGGGAACACGGAAGCCATGTGGGGCCTTGGGCAGATGAGGCTGACTCAGGGGAATATCGATGGGGCCCGAACGGTACTGAGAGAACTTCTCGCGCTGGGAAAGAACGACATGTATTCCAGGCTGGCCAGGCAGAAGATGGACGAGCTCAAGGGGCGATAACCTGTTCTTTCTCGAGGAGACCTGAGAGATGTGAATCGGAAGGAAGTCTTGTCATCCTGTATATTGGCCGTCTTCGCTTGAGCACTTTCATTATCTCCGTCCCGTAGAATTCCCAGACTACCTTGCCATCCGGGGTCACCTCAAACGCACGGGCCTTATCGCTTTCTGTAATGAGCGTGTTGCCATTGGGCAATCTTTGGCATCCCCCTCTGATCCGCGAAAAGAAGGACTCCCTCGGGTTAGCCGCATACTCCCAAACCGTTTTACCGGTCCGGGGATCTATCTCTACGACCCTGGAGTACCCCCGCCTGGGTCCGTTGTCAAAGACCAGGATATTCCCCTCGACTATGCTCGGCTGATGAGGCCACTCAAGATCATCTACGTCTAACCGCCAGACAACCTCTTCCCGGGAAATATCTATGATGGCTATAATATCCAGGTTCCTTATGCAAATCAGGACACTCCCTTTGCCGGCCAGGCCCCCGGTAATCCTCTTCACGATTTCCAGGGTATTGGTGTGGAAGACATCGAAGATGGTTTGAGGTTTCACCTCGATATCCTCGCCCTCCAATTCCTTTCTCTTCATGTGCTCTCTGATCTCATCTTTTTCAGCCTCAGTAATCTCGCCCCCGAACAGATCGAAAACAGAGACATCCTTCTTGATAGTCCCATCAGAGGCGAGAATGGTTATGAAGTCGTTGACTATAGGGATCGCCCCGGAGCTGTGGGGTATTTCCAGGACATCCCAGCTGAGGGCGTAGATGTCTCCATTGTCGGCGACATCCACATCATGGTGATACTTCTTTTGGCTTGTCCACTGGGTATTTGATTCCCAATCCAACTTGATAAGCAGTTTGTTCTTATCGATCACAAGCAAATCGCCGGTTTCCATTACCTCAACGTGGTGCCATCTGCCCCTGGGGCGGGACCAGACATGAAGCACTTCTCCTGACATGTCGATAACATAGCCCTTCGGATAGCTGTCATAGTTGCAGATGTTTAAACCCTTATAGGACTTGTCCGGATCATAGATCGTCACTCCTTGTTTGCCGATATCCGCCTTTTCCATCGGCTGCCAGTCCAGATAGGGAAGAGATTTCAGGGCTTCTCTGGATGCCTCGGGAGAGTCTTGATCTGTTTCCATCAGCCTGATGCCCAACAGGAGCATTGTCCCGGCGGCGACGCCAATGGACACAACAATAATAGCAATAGTGCGTCTCATTCTACGAGTCGATGGGCTCCTTGATACCTGATATCAATAGGCTGCATCCACTTCACGGTCGGTACCCGGCTATCGTATTCCTTATAGACCGATATCACAGTAAAGCCGGAAGATCAAGAAACCCGTGACTTCCTGGCATTAGCGTGTACAGACAGGATGTGGCTTGACGCAACCGGGTGACTTAGTCATAGTGTTGGAGTCACTTGCCGGAAATGGTCTTTCACTGAATTCCGTATCCCAGACGAGGGCTACAATGTCTGTTGCTCAGTCATGTCACCAGAGCTCCTCACAATGTATGTGGTCGCGAGAAAGGGATTGGGCGGTTTGATGTCAGGGATTCGGCCGAGCCGGCTGCACTGGCTCATTCTTGGA
>JALGZP010000039.1 GCA_025774845.1 bacterium | reverse complement strand
GGTACGGGCAACGTCGTGATCGTTAGGGGAACGGAGGCGGTCGAAATCGCGAGGTTGAGACTGTCCCGGGCCACAAAAGTGACATTGTGAATTCCCTGAGAGACGCCCGCCGGAATCGTGTACCGGCCCGCGAAGGTCCCGTCAGACGCCACTTGATCCCCGCGTGTTCCGTCGTCATAGAGCCAGGCCACGAACTGGCCGCCGAGCGGTGTAAGATCTATGAAGACGTCGCCCACACCACCACCGGCGTCACTTACCGTAACCTCAAAGGTCACGCTCTCACCGGGAGAGACACTGTCCGGAGAAGCCGACGGGTTGCTCACTTCGGGTGCCGTCGTTAAGTGCGGGACCACGAAATCACCGTATCTCGATAGTGAGATAGGGGTCTCCGCCGTCTCCCACCATTCACCCTCGTCGGGATCCATGTCATGTGTTACATCTTGAGGACTCGAGTCCAGCGCGTTGTACTTTTTGCCTTCGAACTCCTGGGTGACATATGCCTCCAGCCTGACCGTGTCGCCCTCCGAGACTCCTCCTATGGCACTCACAGGAAAGTTGAACCACACAAGCGAAGGCAGCTTCTCGACCATGCTCTTGGCATCCTTGCCCGGATCGTTGCCGTCGGTGATCCAGTTTCCGTTTTCAAGATGCCAGAACTCCCACCCGCCGTTCCATTTTCGAAGATCGGCGTAGTCTTCCGCCGAATACTTGTAGGTGAAAACGTAATCGGGTTTGAAAGTGTGTCTGTAGTGAATCGGAAACTCGAATGGGTCCTGTTCGCCGCCGGCACGGTCGCTGTTTCGCTCAAGGGCCACCATGAGGTGCGCCCCGTCCCAGGAGCTCGAAAACTCCAGGGCCACCTTGAGCGTGTCGGAGTGAACCAGGGCATACATTGTGGTGAGGTCAATTCCCGGATCGCTGTTGTGATCGGGGTCGGTTTCGGGAGCAGCCTCATCCTCTGCCACGAGCGAGCTCGGTGCGATCGAAAGGACTACCGGGTCAACCGGGTAGTCTGCTGTCGCATCAATGGATATGAAGCCATAGCGGTTGCCGGCGGTGAAGCCGGCCTCGGCCAGTCCTGCCGCGCCGGTCGTGACCGGGGTTTCAAGCACAGTCAGAAGCCCCTCAGGATACGTTGTCAGATCTATGGAAACCCCCGGCTCGTTTACGTCATTTCCGAACGCGTCAACCACCTGGAAGGCTATTGTTCCGGCCTGGCCTCTATCCGCAACAGGCGGATCGAGACTTGAGGTTATCGAAGCGGCAGGACCGGCCCTTAAGAAGACTTCAATCGTGTCCGACGCCAGATCCTTATAGATGTTGTCTTCCGATCTGGCGGTAAGCCGAACTGTGCCGGCCCGATAACCGTAGACCGACGCCTTGAAGAACCCGTTGCCGTCGGTATCCTCGACCGGTGGCTCTATAATCGGCTCACCCTCCACCGGGACGATACGCACCCTGACATTCCTTACGGGGATCGGAGTATCCACATCATCAAGAAGCTGGACACCCAGTTCGATTCGTTCGGAACCTCCAACGACTATCTCGGTCACATCGGGGGTGAGCGAAACGCGCTTCGGCTCGAGTTCTTTGACCCGGAGCTCAACGGCCCCGCTCAGGGAATCGTTGCTGACCTTGACCCTCAGGACTTCGAGGCTGTCGTCACGTACCCAGAACCTGCCTATACCGTTTTCGAACATCTCCGATGTAATATATCCGTCGATCACCTCGATGCCCGTTTCATCCGCGGCGAGAACTACACTCCCGCGCGGTAGCACCGATGGGTCGATAAGACTGACTTCCACCCTTACGCTGTCCGGCTCGACACCGCTTAAGACGGCCGAGTTTCCGGAATCGTCCCTGGGCTCGAAGAGCAGGTCCTCGTAGGTAAAAATCCCGCTGTCGGGCAGACTCACCGTAACGAGCTCGGAAAAGATCTCACTGCCGAGACTGTCAATGAATGCGTATCTTGTGGCGCGTGCAACACCGAGACCGATATCGACCTCGATGAATTCTTCACCCGAAATGGTTATGAGGGAATCAAACGCAACATAGCCACGGGCACTGGCTATCAGGTTGTAGGTACCGTCTTCAATGCTCAGGATCTGAAACGCGCCGGTACCGCCCGGAACGGTCTTTATACCGTCCCCACCGATCTCACCGGTCACCGTATTCTCAACATAGACGTCAACATCGGAGGGCGGACCGTCGACAGCGACCGTACCCAGTATGACACCCTTGCCTCCGGAGGGGAACGAAGCCTCTAGCTGGCAGGAATTAAACCCCAGGTCGAACCGCTCCCAGGCCTCATCCGTAAGGTAGTCGAGCATCTCCTCCTGGGTCCGGCCGGGGGCCTTTCCCTGGCCCGGTATGGCGACCACATCGATCAGGTTGGGATCCCTGTCTCTCCCGCCGGAACTATTCCGGCCGCCGCCGAACTGCCACTCGTGGGTACCGGCTTTGACCTCCCGTATTGCCCCGAAGTTGTTGTCATTGCTGTCACCGTCATGACCGGACATTGTAACAATGAAGTCCCACTTCAGGATCTCCTCGGGCGTGGGGTTGCCCAGTGCCGTCAGGCCGATCTTTACGTCTATATATTCCTCAACATGATCGTCACAGAAGTCGATTTGTGTGTTCTGCTTGCGAAGCGTCCATAACGAGGGGCTGTCCTCCCCGTTCGATTCGACGAACCCCTTCCACCATCCTTCTATCGCAACCGCATATTCCCAGGCATCATGCTCGGCGATATCGACATAGCGATACGGGAGTCCCATCTTCGCACCCACGCCCTCCTCGGAGTCAATATAGATATCAATCTTTTCCAGGTTGAGGTCCGCAGCATTCGGGTTGGTGCAGGTCGCCCCGGGCAACGGAGCGCCCCACCCGACCTGGTTTGATGCGGGGAGGTTCCCTATGTGGACGCGTGCAACAAGGTACTGCCCGTCAACAATCAGCTCTACCTCGGTTATATCGAAGGCACCGGCGTAGAAAACACGGTTGGTGGGATACACATAGTAGAGGCCGGATTCGCCGGGCCGGTTGGGCCCGTGGTCATCCCCTACCGAGTCCGCAACGGTTGCAATCAGCTCCGGAGCTGCGGTGATCCCAAGTGTTGCCTCGGTGGTCGATTCCAACACGTTGGTCGAGTCCCTTGCAGAGAACTCAATTGTGTGTTCACCACCACCCACCCTGTCCGGCAGCGTGTAGAGCACCGAGAATACGCCGTCGGACGCCGTCCCATCTCCACCCGTGCCGTCATCATTGAGTGGCGTCTCGGAATTCCCACCGATGCCCGAAAGATCGACAGAGGCATCCCCGACCCCTCCACCGGCATCCTCCACCCGCAGACTGAACGTGACATCGTCGCCCGGCTCCGCCGTTTCGGGTGAGACGGCCGCATCACTGAGTACCGGCGGCATCCCGAAGTCCGGCAGTACATACATGGCATATTCAGACAGGGTGACGGGCGTATCAGCCGTCTCCCACCAGTCGCCCTCATCGGGCTCCATATCATGAGTGAGATCGTGAGGGTTGGAATCGAGCGCATTGAACTTGACGAACTGCTGCTCGGCATCATCCCAGACCTCGAAGGTCAGGTAAGATTGGAGTCTAAATGTGTCTCCGGGGAGGAATTCACCGATCGCATCCGCCGGAAAACTGAAGATCACCCGCGACTCGGTCTTGGTAACCATTGGGAGGGCGTTCTTCCCGGGATCGGTGGAATCGGTTATCCATTGGGACCCATCCAGCTGCCAGAACTCCCACACACCGCTCCATCTTCGAAGGTCGGCGTAGTCATTGGCACTGTACTTATAAGTGAAAATGTAGTCGGGTTTGAGTGTATGCCCATAGGTAACGGGGAATTCGAACGGGTCGGACGGGCCACCCTCCGCATCACTATTCCGCTCGAGGGCAACCATCAGATGCATGTTGACCCAGTTAGTGGAATAGTCGAGGACGATAATGAGCGAGTCCGGGCCTGTGCCCTTAAACCCGGCATACATCAGGGTGAGATCGGCGCCCTCAAGGCTGTTGTGGGCCGCATCGGTTTCGGGTGCCGCCTCGTCCTCCGAGACAAGGAATAAGCCGCCCCCGGCCCCTGCATCGCCGGCAGATATCCCGACAACCAGGACCGCAAGAAGAATGAGGATTAGGCCCCGCCAAACCTTCATTTACTATCTCCCAGGGTTTCAAATCATGCTAACAGCCCCTGAGAATATAGTCAACCCCAATGTCCGACTAGTCTCTGAACTCTGCTTTGATCTCACCCCATGTCGTCGCACTGAGTGATACGACGGGCGGTGGCGAACCGTAGTTCGCCCACGTTCCGGTCGGTGACTTGTACCAGAGCTCGTTCCCGAAGGTGACAAAAGCCTTGCAGTCCCAGAACTTGATCTCCGATGCCGCTATCGGGATGTCCCAATGCGAAAGCGGCTCCCAGGTCCCGAGGTCCTGCATGAAACGCCAGGTTTCGCCGTTGTCGAGCAGCACGCGGAAATTGTCATTCTCGCTCATGGCGATGATACCGCTCGTGGAATGATCCACAATACTCGTACTGCCGTACCTTGCGCCCACATGAAACGCCACCACCAAAGCAAGAATCCCAAAGCAAACATACATGAACCGTCTTGCCATAACTCGCACCTCCTTCCCTTGAGAGTATAGCACAACAATGAGCTGACGTAAAGACATGATCTCGCTCCTGTGTGCCGGGCGGCTAGTACGGCGGTGGGCCCAAACGGTGCGATTTCGTGGCTCCGGCACGGGTGCGGCACCGGGGGAGAGGCTACATATCTGTGAAGTCGAGAAGGATGTCCACGACCCGGGGGAGGATCTCACCGGCCTTACCCCGGAGATGGAGATCGACAAGATCGGTAAGTGGTGTGGGGTCGGGGTTGACTTCCACGACCAGTGCTCCGGCCTGCTTGGCCACAACCGGTATCGATGCGGCCGGGTGAACAACGGCCGACGTGCCGACCACAAGCATCAACTTGCAGGCCTCGGCGGCGTTGAATGCCCTCTCAAACTCCTCCCTCGGCAACCCCTCGCCGAACCAGACGACATCGGGTCTCAGGAGCGAGCCGCACTCGCACCCCGGCGGTATCTCGGTAAGCGGCACATCGAGGTTTTCAGAGACCTCACCATCCCGCGTGCACCGTACCCTGAAGATGTTGCCGTGCAACTCGGTAATCCGCCTGGTCCCCGCGCGGGCATGCAGACCGTCTATGTTCTGTGTGATAAGCAGGAAGTTTGGAAACGCCTCGTCAAGACGCGTTATCGCGTGGTGGGCAGGATTGGGCTCTTTGCTGGCCATCATCTGGCGTCTGTAATCGTACCATTCCCAGACGGTGGCCGGATCCCGCTCGAAGGCCTCAGGTGTGGCCAGCTCCTCTGCTCTGAAGTTCTTCCAGAGCCCTTCTTCGCCTCTGAAGGTGGGAACTCCGCTCTCGGCAGAGACACCGGCCCCGGTGAGCACCGTCACCGGTGACTGGCGCGTAAGTCCTAACTCTGAAAGCAGATCGGTCAGTGATTCCATCAGCTTCCGCCGAAGCCGAAGGTCGCCTTGATCGCACCCGTAGGACACTTGGTGCACTCAAAGCACTTGATGCATTCCGTCGAATCCAGCTCCTTATAGGCCTTGAGATCGACAGGACAGATCCGCTCGCACAGGCCGCAGTCGGTACACTTTTCATTGTTGAGTCGAAGCTTCACCAGGCTGATCCTGTTAAACAATGAGAAGATAGCACCCAGCGGGCATGCCGTCCGGCAGAATGGCCTCTTGATCAAGACCATCGCCACCAGAAAGACCCCGAGGATAGCCATCTTGATCCAGAAGAGGGTCCCGATCATCGATCTTACGTCCAGCCCGGCCAGATCAGGTGACTCCGATGCACCCGCAGCCACCCAGGGAATCGCACCTTCCAGGCCTCCCGCCGGGCAGAGTTTGGAGAACCACAGGTCCCCAAGGAAAAACGGCAGCAATATGGCGATGCCAACCAGCGAGGCATACTTGAGGTTGCCCATCCACCGGGGAAGCCGTACGACTCTCCTCGAGATCTTCTTAAGCAGATCCTGAAAGAATCCGAAAGGACAGAGCCACCCGCAAGTCATCCTTCCCACTCCTACGCCGACCAGACCGAAGAATCCCACGAGGAAGAAGGGGAACTGCTGTCTGATTGCGAAATGCTGTAGGCTCCCGATGGGGCAGGACATCAGCGCTCCCGGGCACGCGTAGCAGTTCAGCGTCGGCGTGCAAAAGCCCTTCAAGAATCCCTGGTAGAGCGTGATATTCGCCAGGTTGGGAAGATAGAGGAAGCCGCGGTAGACTGTCCATCCTATTGAAGCCGGCAGGTAAGCATTGTGGAGAATGGCCGAAGTGATCTGCCACGGGCGTCGCTTCCGGAAAGCGGAGCCCACACGGCTGAGCGCCGAAGCTATGATTCGTAAGATCGCAGGCATGGAGGGATCACCCGATCCCTATGCAGGTCAGTCAGAGATAACGGCCGGTGGAGTATATGTCACCGGTTTCAGCGAACCTCAACCCAACCAGGAGCAGCACCGTGAATGCGGCGAGTAAAACGATAACTACAGCCCGGGCTTTCAATCTGAGGCCTCATCCCTACCGTGGCTTATCTTCTCAAGCATCTCTGCGTAGTTCCAGTCGGGAGTCCACTCGGGTGTGTGGCATCTCAAGCACACGCTCTCGGGAACCGGTCTCATGGAACCGTCCCGCTTGTGGTGCGTACCCATCCCGTGACAGGCCTCACACTGTACGTTCCACATCTCGGGCTTGACGTCCGTTGAATCCTTGAGCGCCGCAATTTCATAGCCCGTTGTGTGGCAAGGCAGACAGCTCGCATCGTTCCACTTGTCATCCTCAGCAAGCGTCGCAAAGGCACTGGCGTGAGGATCCTGCGACCAATGATCGTGGATCTTGCTGTGGCAGGCCTTGCACGTTTCCCACCCCAGATAGCCCTCGGCAGCCAGCACCTCGGGACGCCGGGGTATGACGGGTAGCTTGTACTTTTGTGCCGAGATCAACCTGTCACGAGCTTTCTCCCGGTCCTCACAGGACTTGACGATTCGCTGCACATCCGCGTGCTTTCTACCGTATTTCTTGAGCCCCTCGGCACCGCCGTCGAAACCCACAATCCGTTTGTCTTTACCGACGGCGAGCAAGAGCGTTCCTATCGAGCTGCTTTTGCTTCCGGCCTTCACGATGATGGTCTCCCCGACCTTCTCGGCCATCGGGGTCCGGTCACTGCCGTGCCCCACGAGTATGACATCGAAGTCGGGGACCCTTTCGGCCAGTTTACGTGCGTTTCCAAGTCCGACGTGCGCGAGCGCGACAACCAGATCGGCCTTCTCACGCACCCGGGGCAGATAGTCCTCTGCGGCCCGGATATAGCTTGAAACGTAGGCATTCTCGAGCTGCTCGAAAACACCCACCCGTCGCGGATCGTCATCCATGAATCCCACGAAACCAATATTAATACCCGCTTTCTTCCGGACTGTGAAGGGCTCGAATATCAGGGTACTGTCCTTCTTATCATGGAGGTTGGCACTTACGACCTCAAACTTACCCTGCTTGACCTCTTCAATCAGGAAGTCCAGGCCGTAATTCATCTCGCGCTCGCCGAGCGTAACGACGTCATATCCGGCCGTCCTCATGTAATCCACGACGACCTTGGTCTTTGTCTTTTCCTGTCTTGGGGAGCGATTACCGAAGAAATCACCCACATCTACGACGAGGACACTCTCGTGTGACTCGCGCAGTGAATCAATGAAGCCAGCCCGCCGGGCCAGGCCACCCTTATCTCCCGCGTGTCAGCCGCAGGGATTGAGTTCGCCTTCAGTCCCGGTGGTGAAGACCATCATCAGCCGTTCATCACCCTGGCTGCGTAACACACCCGACAACCCGAGCAGAATAAGGCTCAGAAAGACAAGCGTGCTTATGCCGACCCTATGCCACCTCATATTCCAACCCCCTGATGTTTCAATGACCTTCAAGATTCTAACAAAACCAATACCCTATGTCAATCCGCGCCTCTCCTGAGCGATAGCGCCGAGGTTCCCAGGAACAAGACGATCGCGGCCCCGGCAAACATCAACACGTCCCGTATAAGCAGGTCCACCGCAACCCCATGCCCTCCCTCCATAGTGAAACAGCCACAGCTTATGTCAAGCCCCCTGACGAGGGCAGCGGAAATCGCGATTATGAACACTCCCAGCATCAAACCGATCAAGAATGCGCTTCCTCGCAGGAACACACCTGCAATAATCAGCACCCCGCAAATCAGTTCAAGCCAGGGCATCACCAGCGCCATCACATTGATCGCCCAGTGGGGAAGCATCCTGTAGTTGTAGATGTTTTCGGCAAACGCACCGGGCTGTGCGATTTTATCGATGGCGGCATAGATGAAGACAAAGCCCAGGGTAAGCCTTATCGCGAAGATCACATACTTGTTTGAGATCACGAGTTTGAGAAGCCGCACTCAGCCACCTACCTCCATAGGGAAACCGGAGTCCTTCCAGCCTTCGATGCCACCATGGAGGACGTATACCTGGCTACACCCGATCTCGAGCAGCATGTCGGCCAGCACTCCCGCCTCACGCTGGTTCTCCTCACATGCGTAGCAGATGACCCGGATATCCGCTCCGGCAAGCCACGCGACACTCTCGACCCCTTCTGCCGAGGGGGCGATGTTCATTGCCCCTTCAATGCGCTCCACGGCGAAGAGATCAGGTCCCCTGGCATCCAGGAATACAGCAGTCCCTTCTTCAAACAACCGGAATGCGTCCTCGGTCGACATGAACTCAGCGTCCGTGCGGACCCGGAAGGCTTCGGCATCGGCAATAAGCGGAATGCCCTCCGTTCTGGCATGATTGACCGCGAATCCTGCGATAGCGGAGACAACAACCAATATGATACCTTCAATCACTGCCCGTCTGAGTATCGGCTTCACTTCCCGGCCTTCCTTATATAGCCGGTAACCGTGATATCCAGAGACGGTTCATCCGGGCAATCGGTCTCCAGTGTGACCTCACCGGCCACCCTGCCGGGAGGCGATCCCTCCCTGACCATCAGCCGGAGCTCGCATGAGGTGTCGCTTACCGGTCTGATAACGGGTTCGAGGTACTCCACTGAACAGGAGACATTCGGGATACTGAACTTGAGACCGTCCTTCGAATAGATCCGAACCGTCGATGCAACAAAGGTACCCGGGAGTGTCGGACCGAAAGCGATGATATCCGGCTCGACAATGATCCTTCCGACCAGACTCAGGGTAACCGGTACGCGGATTTCGCTTCTCAGGCTGTCGGTCGTCAGAATCGTGACAAGGCCTGCCACGCGGCCGCAGCCTTCCCTGTTAGCGGCGATGACTCTGAACTCATGTTCGTCCCTGACACCGGTCTCCACTACTTCAACAAGGACGCAGGCTGTATCGCTGTAAGCATCGAGCACTTTCAGCAACTCACCGGGCGCTGCGCGCAAAGATAGATCGAGCGTATCGCTGCCACCCTTGCATATCTTACCGAATGCGAGCGCACGCGGCTCGGGTTCGGGGCCGATACCCACCTCGGCGGCGAAGGTGAGCAGTAGCTCGGGCTCGGTGGGGTCATTCGTAATGACCCGCACAAACTCCTGGAAAGGACCTCTCCCCTCGTAGCCCATGGGATCGAAGAAAACCAGAACCTTGCCGTGGTCACCCGGACCTATGGCTTCGGGTACGACCTGGGCTGATGTGCAGTCACAGGAGGGCTCAACGTCGAGTATTCGCAGCGTATCATCCGAGACATTGTCGAACTCAAACACCAGCCTCTGAGGTTCATCACGGTAAATGAACCCCATGTCGGCGTCTGTCCTGTCGAATGATGTCGCGGCGTACACACCCGGCAGCAGGCTGAGATGCAGCACAGAAACAATCAGTAGGTGTCTCAACATATCCTATCTCCTACAAGGCATACGTCTCCAGACTGTAGAACACCCCGCACAGGAACAGGTTCCTGCGACAGGATCTTTCAGGCCGGTCTAACCCGCAGCTGAGATGTGCTTATGCGTTGATCTCATCCTTGAGGGTCTTCCCAGGATGGAACCCCGGATACTTGCGAGCCGCTATCTGAATAGCCTCACCCGTCTTGGGGTTTCTTCCGGTCCGGGCCTTCCTGTCCCGGGTCTCGAACGTACCGAAACCGGCCAGGATCACCTTATCACCGGAACTCAGCGCGGAAGCAATCAGGCCCTGTGTAGACTTGGGACTAAATATGGCGTCCACCGCCTTCTTGGCCTCGCCGGGCGTAAGATTCGTCTTCGCCGCAACAGCATCAATAAGTTCCTGCTTGTTCACTGTAAGCACCTCCTTCCATAACTGTTTTAAAGCAAACCTAAGGCTAAGTCCCCCGATCTGTCAACACATATGTGGCCTCGCGCCCCCAGGGTCGCTCTTGGGGTCAGAGCTCAAAAATTGCGCAATCGAGTGAGGGTCAGAGCTCAAAAGTTGCACGCGGCTGAGCCGGGTGCAACTTTTGAGCTCTGACCCCAGGTGATTTGCGCAACTTTTGAGCTCTGACCCCAGGTGATTTGCGCAACTTTTGAGCTCTGACCCCGCCTAGTACTGGCGGTAGAGGGTGCGGAGGCCTCGTTCGGTATAGATCTCGGGATGGGCCTTGATGTTTATCCTGAAGTAATACTGCCACTCGCCGGCGGAGTACCTGCGGACGAAACGAGCCTCCCAGCAATGCAGATCCCGGTAAATCGAGTATTCCTGGTGGACGGTCTCCTCGCCGGAAAGATCGAACCTTCCGCTATATTCAACCCTCCAGTTGGTGGTGAAGTTAAACCCGGCCTGGAAATCAAGCCAGTAGTTGTCATCGCCCCCGTTGTAAGCCTTGGTATACCTGAAAATCGCGCTCGTATGCCAGGGCTTCCGGGTCGGAGCCGATGCATCCGAACCTCCCACACCCTCTTCCGGCACAAGAGGCTCTTCTTTGAGTTCGGGTCTGGTGAAACCCGGTGGAAGGGGTCCATCGCCTGAGTATGAGAGTCTCGTGGTGAAATTCAGGGATTCAAAGGCCAGATCCTCCGGGTTGTTGGTGAAGTCGAGATCGAATGTAATGACATTGGATGGATAGAACCTGAGATTGTTGTTTATGGTCGAAAACGGAGTTTCCTTACCCTTGTCTTTGTAGAGGAAGTCGTACGAGGTCGACGTATCAAAGGAAAGCAGGTTGTTCATCTTTCTGACCTCAGCCCCGCTCCCGATCTTGGCCTGAAGCTTGTTGGACAGGCTTATGTTCATCATTCTTGACTTGGATATCTCTCCCGATACCCCGGGCAGGTTGTAGAACCGGTTCCTGTACTTGGAAAAGTCCGGCCGGTGGGTATACTTGAGCCGCGGTGATATCACGTGTCTTAATGCCTGCAGGGGTCCGATCCTCGGAAAGAAGGTCTTGAAGATCGACGTGGTTGTGGAAACACCGCCCCAGTACATGAACCTGGCCGCACCCCGTTTGCCTTCCTTATCCTCGTCAAAAATGGTCACGGAAGCCGTGAGCGACGGGTCGAAGTCGATCCAGCCGAATGGTTTGAACTTGGCGATGAAATCGGTCTTGTCGCTGAAGGCCGAGTTGACGACCTTGCCACCGACACCACCACTCACCCACTCGCCGATGTCCTTGCGTACCGCCGTAAGCACCGTTGTCGATCTCAAGGTCTGGGACTTCCCCCCGAACCTGAGATCGGTATTCATACCGGCGTTCAGCCTGGCTTGCTGCTGTGTCACCTGATCTCCGCCTGTCTTGCTGAGCGTGGCGGATGCATTCGAGCTCGCGTTCAGGTAGGTGCCTTGATGCCACCCCGTGTCATCCTCAGAGGGTTTGAGCAGAGTCATCCTGCCAAGCAGGAAACTCATCCTCGGAAGCGTCTGGGTTATCTGGTCGGTGTCCAGGTTCTCGCGGCGTTCCGCAGCAATGGTGAAGCTCTTTCCATCCCACCTGTTTGAATACGACACATCCGATTCCAGCTGCCGTCTCAGTGCCTTTTCAAGATCGTCGCTCGTCTCCTGCCTGTATCGCTTGTCACTGACAAAATCCGCGTGGACTATCAACCTGCCGTTCTCACCCAGTTGCTGGTTGTGCCGGCCGCCAATGTCCCACCTTGAATCTCCCGTACCCAGTTCGCTCTGGTAGGACCCTTCGAAAGTGCCATCCAGAAGGTACCTGACCTTGTACCTTGATTCCATGTGACCGACCCACTTGGAATTCTCGTAGTAATCGCCCCAAAGCGTCACATCCATGTAGTCGTTGGGCGCCCAGTAATAGCCGGCATTTCTGATGAATCTTCCCTTGGCCTCATCGAAACCGAACTCGACCCTCGGAATCAGTATCCCCGAGTGCCTGCCTTTCTTTATCGGAAACATGAAGAAGGGCAGAGCCATGATCGGTATACTCCTGATTCTCAGGATGACCGGCTTTGTAATCACCTTGTCGTTCACGTACATCTTCATCTTAGAACTCGTGAATGAATAGTGGGGATCGAGATGATTGCAGCTCGTGTATGTGCCGCCCTGAACATTGAGCGCCCGCTCGCCTGTCTTCCTTATCACCCGCCCCGTGTAGAGACCCTTCTCGTAGCCCGTTCTCCCCGAGATGATCGCGCCCCGCTTCGATTTGAGATTGTAGATCAAGGAGCTCCCCGTAATCTTGTCGTTGCCCTCCCACAGGATGGGATCGACAGACGCATACAGGTTATGCGTGGTCGCGTTGTACTCAATCACCTCGGAGTTGAGTTTCATACCCTTGTATTCCACTGCCGCGCTTCCCTTGAGATACATCATCGCAGTCGGCACATCGTAGTGGAGACTATCCGACCGGTAACCGACAAGACCCCCGCCCACACCCTCTTCCTCCAGTTCGTACGCCCCGTCGACCCCACCCGTAACCGTGGCCCTCTTGGCCTCTCCGTCTTCAAAGGCCAGGACCAACCTGGCACCGGTTACCTCGTTCTGCTGAGCCTGACCTGCCGTGTCGGCCTCAGTTGGCGAGAAAACGGCACTTGCCTCACCCGTTATGTGCATCTCATACACCTCGCCCTCACGGAAGAGCAGCTTGATCTCACTCCCCGCAAGTTCGGTCTTCTCCTCATCGGGCGGCTGGTAGATGCTCCTGGCCTGGCCGCTCACGAGCACCTCGGATACCTCATCCTCGCTTGTGAATATGGTTATGGTCTCTCCGGAAAGCGAACTGCCTTCCTCGATTATCACAGGATTATCAGTCAGAATTGACTTGTCCTCCTCTTCGAGGAATATGGCCCGGCCGCAGCTGGCGATCGCGTCATCTCTGAATATGCTGACGTCGCCGATGGCGACCGCCTTCCTTTCGTCTGTGTATATCTCCATGGAATCTGCCTTGATGGATGTCGCTCGCCGCTCCTCACGGGCCGCGGTCTCAAGCCAGGGATCCTCACTCGCGATGCCGTATCCCTTGTCACGCTCATACTCCACCCTGCCGGCCCTTACGGTCGCACCGTAATCGGTGTCTTCAAGCACGACGTTGCCCAAAGCGCTGACCGATCCGGTCTTGCGGTAGTACACCGTATGGTCGGCGTAAAGACTCCGGCCGCCTTCGGAATACGCCACGTTACCGTCGACCTCGAGGACTTCATTCACAAGATCAAAGCGGCCCCTGTCTGCCGTCAGCGTTGCAGCCGAGTCCACCACAACTATGCCCCGCGGGAAGATGACCTTCCTCTCCGCTCGCAGGTAGTCGGCACGATCACCCCTCACCCTAACGCCCTTATCCTCCACGACCACGCTTCCGATCAGGTTTACCCGCTCCCTGCTCCTTTCGTAGTATCCTGTGTCGGCCGTTGCCACGGTGGCACCGTGGACGATCCTCACATTACCCTCGAGGACCACTATCTCCTCATCGCCTACCTTACTTCCGGACAACCTGTCGGCGGAGACATCGAACTCATCCTGTGGGAACACCGCGGTGGGCACCAGACATGGCAGCATAAGCAGAAGGCAGACCGCGTGTCGTTTCATCGTAAGAGTTACTACCCTCAAGGGGCGAGATGGCAAGGGGCGTGCTCTACTACCGAAAACAGATTTCAAACGATAGTCTTCTCATCCAAAGGATCGAAGAATTGGACCCTTCTCATATCAAGGAAGAGATCTATGTCCGAATCCGGTTTGATGTCCCTTCGCGTGATCAGTCTTGCAACGATCGGAGTGTTGCCCGTGGTAACATATATGATGGTCTCGTTCCCCATCGGTTCGACAACCTCCACCTTCGTCTTGATACCGACCCAGTGATCACCCGGTTCGCCTGAGATTTTCTCGTGGATGGCCTCGGGTCTTACACCGAATATAACATCCTTGTCAACGTGAGGTTCCAGAGCCTTCTCGACACGAATCGGCACGTTCGCCCTGAAGGTCCCTTCATCCAGATAAAGCCCGCCGTCCTTGATGACCTTCGCCTCTATGAAGTTCATCGCGGGGCTTCCAATGAACCCGGCAACGAACCTGTTTACCGGGGAATCGTAGAGGGTCATCGGATCTGCCACCTGCTGTATCAGTCCGTCCTTCAACACCACGATTCTGTCACCCATGGTCATCGCTTCGATCTGATCGTGTGTGACATAGACCATCGTCGCCTGGAGACGGCTGTGGAGCTTGGATATCTCGGTTCTCATCTGGACTCTGAGCTTTGCATCGAGGTTCGAGAGCGGCTCGTCAAAAAGGAAGACCTTCGGCTTTCTCACGATCGCACGTCCCACGGCGACCCGCTGACGCTGCCCGCCGGAAAGGGCCTTGGGTTTCCTGTCGAGCAGCTCCTCGATTCCAAGGATCTGCGCCGCATCATTGACACGCGCCTTTATCTCCTCCTTGGGGTACTTCCTCAGCTTGAGTCCGAAGGCCATGTTCTCGTACACGCTCATGTGGGGATACAGGGCGTAGTTCTGAAAGACCATCGCGATATCTCTGTCTTTGGGAGCGACATCGTCGACACGCCGGCCGTCGATGTAGATCTCACCGGAGGTTGCGTCTTCAAGACCGGCAATCATTCTGAGGAATGTCGACTTGCCGCATCCCGACGGACCCACCAGCACCAGAAACTCTCTGTCCGCTACCTCGATCGAAGCTTCATCGACAGCAACGACACCACCCTGAAACACCTTGCTTACATTCTTGAGTACAACATCTGCCATTTTATCCTCCCGGCAGGTTGAGTATAGATTTCACGCATAAAGCTGTCAAGCCGATATTAACAAAGACTTGTCTCGTATGGCCTTATATTGAAATACTGCATGGCCTCTCCGATGGCAAACAGAGAACCGCAGATCAGGATGTTACCCTGCTTTGAGGTGCTCGCAAGCGAATGCTCCAGTGCCTTATCGATCGAAGAGAAGGCTTTAAAAGTCAGACCGAGTTCCCTTCCGGCATCTTTGAGTTTATAAAGCGGCAGTGCCCGATTCGATGCCGGCTTTGTAAATACAAAACCGTCCGAACACACGGAGAGCTGCGACAGCATCTCCTCGTAGTCCTTATCACGGAGCACCGCGAACACCGTTATGTTGCTCCGAAACCCGATCGCTCTCAACGACTCGGCGAGCACCTTAGCCCCGGATGCATTGTGCGCGGCGTCACACACAATCAGTGGACGACGCCTCAGCACCTGAAACCTGCCAGGCCAGAATGCTTCCCTCAAGCCCTTCTTGATCGCCTTGCCGGTTATCCTCATGCCGCTCCGGTTAAGGACCTCTGCGACAAGTGTGGCCAGGGCCGCATTGGCAATCTGGTGGAGACCCGGCAAACGGATGTCCAGGACCCGCTTCCCGTCTAAACCCGTGTATTCAAACTTCGACCCTCCGAGCCCGGTTTTCAGGGTCCTTACGGTCGCGTGCTTGCCCATCTCAAGTACCGTCGTTCCCCTGGCCTTTGCGATGCTGTTTATGGTGGCCGATGCCCGCCCGGACAGAGTTCCGCAGACAACTGGCACATCCGGCTTTACTATGCCGGCTTTCTCCCGGGCGATCTTGGGGAGGGTCCAACCCAGGTAGTTCACATGATCCAGATCAATCGAGGTTATGCAGCTCAGGAGCGGGTTCAGAACATTTGTCGAATCCAGCCTGCCACCCATCCCGACCTCAACCGCAGCCGCATCGACCTTCCGCCGCCTGAAATACTCAAAAGCAAGCGCGGTGGTGGCCTCAAAGTAGCTCGCACCGATATCGAGCACGGGCTTCCTGAGTTCCGACACCAGACGGGCTACATCCGACCGGGATATGGTCCGGCCGTTCGTCCTTATCCTCTCCCTGTAGTCCACCAAATGAGGTGATGTGAAAAGACCTGTGGCAAGCCCGTTGTGACACAGAATGGAGTTCAGGAAGCAGGCGACGGAACCTTTGCCGTTGGTGCCCGCGACATGTATGCTCTTGAAATCGTGATGAGGGTTGCCTATCGCTGAAAGCAGATTGACGGTACGATCGAGTCCGAGTTTGATCCCGGATCGTTCGAGATTGAACAGGAAGTCGATTGAATCGCGGTAAGAAAGCCTCTTCATCGAGGAGTTTCAGGCGCCGCGCCGTCCACCTTCCTATCGGCCTTCACTTCGATGTGAGGCGGTGTCTTGAGGATGGCAGGCCTCTCCTTCTCATCACACGGCCTGTCGACGTCGCCGAAGAAGTCAAACACTCCAACCAGTGTCTTTCGCATATCCGGCCTTGGCACCACCATGTCGACCATCCCGTGATCGAGGAGGAACTCGGCCCGTTGAAACCCCTCGGGCAGTTCCTGGTTAATCGTCTGCTCGATGACCCGTGGTCCCGCGAAGCCGATAAGCGCACCCGGCTCGGCGATTATCAAGTCACCGAGCATGGCAAAACTCGCCGTCACCCCACCTGTCGTGGGGTGGGTCAGCACGGAGACAAAGAGCCCCTTTTCCTCCGATAGCCTCCCCAGCCAGGCGCTGGTTTTCGCCATCTGCATCAGGGAGAGTATGCCTTCCTGCATCCTTGCACCACCCGAGCTCGAAACAAGAACCAGGAACCGCTTCTCGTCAAGCGCTCTCTTGACCGCCCTTGCCACCTTCTCTCCGACCACGGAAGCCATACTGCCGCCCAGGAACTTAAAATCGAGGACCCCGATGACGGCCTCGTGCTCCCCGATGGTGCATGTCCCCGTCAGGATCGCTTCACCCAGACCGGTCTTCTTCAGCGCGCTCCGAAGCCGGTCGGTGTAACGTTTGGAGTCCCTGAATCCCAGCGGATCTACGGAGCGCATGTTCGCATCCATCTCCACGAAACTGTCCTCATCCGTAATCATGGAAATGTAATCCTGGCTTGATATCATGAAGTGGTAGCCGCACTTCGAGCAGGTCCAGTAATTCCTCTGTATGACCCGTTCGTAGACTATCTCACCGCAGCCATCGCATTTGCGCCAGAGCCCGTCGGGCATGTCACGCTTGTCGCCGCGGCCCAGCCCTCGTTCGATTCTTCTGAACCAGCTCATAAAGCATCCTCAGATCGCATCGATCACACCGGAGATAATCGCCCGGAGATTACGGCTTCCCTCTTCGGCAAAGCCCACGACCTCTTCGTGCCCCCCGGAATGACCGGCAGCCACATTGGTTATGAGCGACATGCCAAGCACCGCTATCCCCAGTTCGTGACACAACGTGACCTCTGGTATGGTGGACATTGTAGCAGCATCGGCACCGGCCGTGCGAGCAAATTCTACCTCGGCCGGGGTCTCATACGACGGACCCGTCGTCGCCAGGAGCACACCCTTCTTGACGGCAATCCCCTTCGCCACTCCAAGATCGGCCGCCAGTCCTGTCAGCCGTTTTGAGTAGTAGGGTCTGTGCATGACCTGCGGTCCCCGGCTGAGCTCAGATACAGCTCCCCACATGAGATCTATGTGGTCCTCAATCAACAGGATGTCACCCGGTCCGAACCTGTTGCTCACCGACCCGGATGCATTGGTGATTATCATCGTGGAAACACCGAGCCTCCGAAACACCCTCACGGGAAACGTCACAGTGTTGAAGGCATAGCCTTCGTACCGGTGCACGCGGCCATCCATGACCACCACTCCGTGCCGGCCCCGCTTTCCAATGATAAGCCTGCCCTCGTGGCCCTTGACGGTCGACACAGGAAAATGCGGGATTTCCCTGTAGGCAAACGTCCGGACCGTCTTGAAGGCCTCACGCACCGCGCCCAGACCCGAGCCCAGGACGATACCGGTTCTCAGTCGGAAAGGTATGGACTTACGCAGATGCTCAGCCGCCTCGTCCGCCCTGGAATCGATCGATCCCTGCTCAAGCATTGCCCGCTACTCCTCTCCGCCTTCAGGTCCAAGCTCAGCAAACATTACCATGGCATCTTCCCCGTTGTCGCTATAGTAACGCTTCCTGAGCGCGATCGGTTTGAAACCATACGTGCGATACAGCCTGATCGCTCTCACATTGCTCACTCTCACCTCAAGTGTAGCATATCCAACCTCACGGTTCGAGGCCTCCTCAAGCAGGTGCTCCAGCAGCCGTTTGCCCATTCCCCTGCCCTGCAGTGCCTTTGTCACCGCTATGTTGCCGATGTGGAGTTCGTCACCGATGAACCAGACGATCGCGTAAGCTACGACCGCCCCGTCCTGGACTCCGACGACGGGATAGCTGTTCCTGCTGTCGCTGACTTCGTAAAGGAAGCTGGGCCTCGACCAGGGCATAGTGAAGAGATCCAGCTCGATCTGCCAGACCTCATCTATGTCACGCTCGCTCATTTTCCGAATCTCAAGTAACTCCATCGTCCACCGGTTTTGCCGCCTGTCGTTCAGCCTCTGACGGTCTTACATACATGGGCTCGATCGCGTCCAGGTCACCCGATTCTCCCTGCTCGAGCAACAAAGCCCCCATCGATGCCACTACGGATGGTCTCGCGGCCCACATCTCCTCGGGTGCGAAGTCCACCCCGGCGCCGAGCCCCGTTCTCAGTTCTTCACCATAGCGCAGAAGCGCATCACCCGAAAGCATGACACGCCGGCCCGCCGGAAGGTCGTTGATCGCGGTTATTACGCGGCCGGGTGGGAGCGCCAGATAATCACCTGTCCTGGTGACTGAGCACCCCTCGACGGAGTAGATGCTGAAGTAGATCTCACCCCGGCGGGCATCGCGAACAGGCACCACAAACCCATCGTGGGAGCTCAGGGATTCAGCTATGCAGTCCAGCGTAGGCACACCCACGATACTCATTCCCCTGCCGAAAGACATCCCCTTGGCGATCGCAAGCCCGACCCTGAGACCGGTAAACGAACCCGGCCCGAGCGATACCGCCACACCGTCGAGATCTCCGACCATGATGCCCGCGCTGTCGAGCACCTCCGCTATCATCGTCACACCCTTTTCGACATGCCGCCCGGTTATGTCCGCAACGGTCTCCCCAAGCAGACGGTCACCATCTATGACGGCAAACCCGCCCGTGGTCGCGGAGGTTTCGATTCCGAGGACCTTCATTGTCCCCCCATGGAGATGAACTGTCCGGCCAGCCCGGTCAGCCTGGCCTTGATGTGGTCGTCCGCCGGCCGAATGGTGATCAGACGCTCGTCGGGTTTGACCCTTACATCAATCGCGATATCAACCCGCGAGGGAGGAAGAAGATCCCCGATCTTCTCCGCCCACTCGATCACGTTGACACTCCCGGAATACAGGTAGTCCTCAATGCCGATCCCCACGGCCTCGTCACGCCCCTCAAGCCTGTAGAGATCGATATGGTTTGCAGGCAACCGTGCCTCGTAGCTTGCAACGATTATGTAGCTGGGGCTCGGAATATCGCCGGTCACACCAAGGGCCTTGAGTATTCCGCGTGCGAGAACGCTCTTACCCGAACCAAGCACCCCTGTGAGCGCGACCGCATCACCCGGAGCGAGGCCGGCACCCAACTTCTCGCCGATCTCGATCGTATCCTGTGCGGACCTGGACAGCAGTTTGATGAGGTGGACCACGGTGTTATCTCTTTGGCGTCATCGTGACGCACGGAAGTATCATCTCTTCCATCGATATACCGCCATGCTGGAAACTGTGTTTGTAGTGGCGTTCGTACTCGTGGAAGTTGGTGGGATAGACGAAGTAGTAATCCTCCTTGGCAATGATATAGTTCTTGTTGACACCGCCCGCCGGCAGTCTGAAATCAAGCGGGTCCTTGACCCGCACAGCCTGCCTCTCATCACAGTTGAGATTTGTCCCGAACTTGTATCTTACGTTGGTCGAGGTTGCCCTGTCCCCGAGCGCGACCGCAGACCTCCTGCCGAGTATCGAGCCGTGATCGGTGGTAACCACTACGGTCACATCCTGAAGTGATATCGCTTTCAGGATGTCGTAGAGCGGCGAGTGCATGAACCATGATCTCGTGAAACTCCTGTATGCCGATTCGTCGGGAAGCATCTCCTGAAGCACAACCGACTCCGACCGGCTGTGCGCGACGATATCAACGAAATTGAACACCATTGCAACCAGTGGAAGATTCTGGAGGGTCGGTACCTGTTTTCTCGCCTGGATCGCCTCGTCGGCGGTATAGATCTTGAGATACTTGAGCGACGGACTCATGTTGATTCCCATTTTCTTAAGCTGTTTATCCAGAAGAGGTCTTTCGAACCTGTTCTTCCCAACCTCATCCGATCCGGTCTCATCCCAGTACTGCGGATACTCTGAAGCGATCTCGCTGGGAAAGAGCCCGGCAAAAATCGCGTTCCTCGAATACGGGGTCGCTGTCGGTAGAATCGAGTAGTAGTGATCCCTTTTGATCGAGTAGTAGGGCTCCAGCATCGGTTCGATGGCAAGCCACTGGTCAAGCCTCAGGCAGTCTATGATGATGAAGAACACTCTCTTTCGAGCCGACAGATGCTGCGCTACGAAATTCGCAATCACATCGACGGAAAGCAAGGGCCGTTCTTCCGCCTTGGTCCAGCCCCTGTATGCCTTCTCGACATACATACTGAATTCGATGTTACACTGGCGCCGCTGGTCGACAAGGCTCTGCATCAACCCGCTGTCTGGAAACTCATCCAGAATAAGACTCCACTCGCTGAGTTTCCGGTGAATGTTCAGCCAGTCTTCCCACCCCGTTGCCTGGCTTCTCAGCTCGTCGACTATGTTGAAATCCTCGACGTACTCTCTCGAGAGTTCCGTTTCCCGGATCTGTCTGCCCTCGAGGATCCGTCGGGCTGCCGACAGGATCTGGACGGGGTTCACGGGTTTGAGGAGGAAGTCATCGATCCGCTTCCTGAGGGCCTCATCTATCAATCCTTCCTCTTCACTCTTGGTTATCATGACAACGGGTACCGATGGATCAACCTCTTTGATTTTGACAAGTGTCGAAAGTCCATCAAGCCCGGGCATCATCTGGTCAAGCAGAACCAGGTCGAACGACTCGCTCTTCACCAGTCCGACTGCGTCTTCACCGTTCGATGCCGGCTTCACGGTGTAACCCCGCTCCTCAAGAAACAGTATCTGGGACTTCAGGAGCTCGATTTCGTCATCGACCCAGAGGATTGATGCTTTCTTCTCCGCCATCAGGTTCCTATCCCTGCAACTTTGGAGCAGGGATCTCCATCACGAACAGCGATCCCTGACCCTGCGCAGTCCTCAAAAGTTTGAGGCTGCCATGATGATACTCCTCGACCACCCTCCGCGCCAGCGGAAGTCCGAGTCCCCAACCACCTCTCCTGGTCGTGAAGCCGGGCTCGAAGATCTTCTTGGCGGCTTTCGAGTCCATGCCCTTGCCGTTATCTTCGATCTCTATGGAAATAATCTCCTGGCGAGGCACATAGGTTGCCCTGACCTCGATTATACCCTTGGGCTTGTCCACGGCATCAAGTGCGTTCTTAAGAAGGTTCTCCACTGCCCACTCAAGCAGATCGGGGTTGACCGGGGCCTTCGGGACATTTCCCAGGTGCTCTTTTATCTCGACCTCACGGCTGAAGGACGGCAGTCTCCGTTTCTGGTACTCGACCGCGCTTCTTACGATCTCCACCACGTCCTCCCGGTCGAGCCTGGGTTGCGAGCCGACCTTCCCGAACCTCGACGATATCTTGCTGAGTCTCAGGATGTCTTTTTCCATCTCCCGCACGGTTTCTCTCGTGCGATCATCCGCACAGCGTTCCTTCAGATGCTGCAGCCAGCCCATCAGGGAGGATAACGGAGTCCCCAACTGGTGTGCGGTTTCCCGCGCCATGCCTATCCAGATCGATCGCCGTTCCCCGACTATGATGCTTCTTATACCGAGGTAACCCATCACGGTGAACAAGGCCAACGATGCGGCACTGGCAAGCGGAAGCCATCTCAAGCCCCGGGTAATCACCGGATGGCCATAGAGAACCCTGCCGAGATACCTGCCGCTCGAGGGGTCGATCATCATTATGGCATTTCCCTTGCTCTCCATCGCCCGCAGGACCTCCATTGCCTCCGCCATCGGTCCGGGTGGTGGATGGCTCGGATTCATCGTGACGAAGTCCTCCCAACTCACGTGATCCGGGTTGAGATGCTCCCCGATGTTCCTCCATGTGTAGGGTACGCCCCTCGGATCAGATATGATGATCGGGAAGTTTATGTCCTCAATGACGTTATTGAAGATGTTGCGAAGCTGCTCATCCTGTGTTGCCGGGTAGGTGGCGGCCGCGCAGAAGTTTGCAACGAGACGGGTCAATGTCTCAGTCTGTCTTTCGAAGCTCCTGACAAGGGAATAGGTGTAGACGAATACGGCGCCCACTATGATCATTGCGCCGATAAAGGCATAGGTCCTCGCCCTGACCGGCCCACCTATCGGCAATATGCGCATCCGCTCATCCTCCCATCAAACCTGATCGAGCCCTCATCCGACTCAGGATTCGGTCTTCAACTTCTCCCTAGCCTCAACGAAATAGGGCTCGGCGAACTTGGTGTCCCACACCCTTTCTTCGAATCGCCGTTTCTTAACAGTCCCGAGGAATCCCTCGAACTCTTTGAAATATGAACCGTAGATATGGAAACTGTCGACGAACTCGGCATACCTTCCCAGCGAGACCCGCATAGAAGTCTGCTCGGCAAGCCGTTCACCGATCACTCTCATCAGATCGGTAAGAGCGAAAAGATTCATGAACGCCGCCTTGTAGGCGTCCCTCGAACGCCAGTGTCCGTTCATGTTGAGGATGAGGCCTCCGTCACCGTCACCGGTAAGCCTGCACCACAGGCGCTGAAGGCATGGAGGGTCACTGACCACCCTGTCCGTTTTCACGTCCCAGGTGATTGCCTGGGCGCGCCGGGTGAAGTTGGTCTCGGCGAGCTTCCGGACAATGTAATCGATCTGGTCGATCTTCTCATCACCGTGCTCGAACGCGAACAGTCTCTGATGATACGTGTAACTCCACTTGCCGGCATCAGGATCTATCCAGTCATCGTGAATACCGTCGACAACTTCCTGTCTGTAGATCTCGAGGTCCCCGAGTCCACCCGGAAAGGCCCTGTGTATCCTCGGTTCTCCCAGCGGGCTGCGAATAACCATAACCATCGAGCAATCCCTGCTCGCCGGATCGTCATCCCTGTCGTATTCCGTCCTGATACGGATCCCCTGTTCCCAGCAGAGTATGACGGCCTTCTCCCATACCTCGGGTATGGTCTCGCCCTCTACCTTGAGAACCGGGATCGCCAGTTCAGTCGCGACCTGACCTGTCTCCATGCCACTTACCCCCGAGTGTTTTTTCGATCTCCCCGATCATCTTGTGCCAGTGCGTGCCCTGCCAGTAATAGCGCCCGCATACCGGACACACCGAGAACCGATCATGCTTCAAGTAAACATATTCAGGCACCCTGCCCTCGACGAGCCGTCTCTCAACACCAGCCAGTCTTGCATTGCAGACATTGCATCTCGAAAACGGTTCGCACTTCTCCACCCCGACGAGATTTACAACCTGTTTGATCTGATTCTTTAGATGCTCACTCCTGAGTAGAATCGAATCAGTGCCGAGCCTGTGAGCAAGACTTCCGTTCCGAGTTATGACCTTCCTCCCCGATTGCCTCGCGAGCTTCGCGATCTCCGAAAGAGCGCCCGTCGCTGTATATTCAACATCGAACCCGAGAACCCGGAGCCAACGCGCCAGTTTTCCCGCGGTACGATCCACCAAGAACTTCAGGTCGTTCTGAGCGTGCATGGGAGGTCTTCATTCAAGCGCTTCTCTGCCGTCCATATAGGGCACCAACGCCCCCGGCAAACTCACCTTGCCATCGCCGGTCTGATATGTCTCGAGGATAGCGACAATCGTCCTGGGAAGCGCCACCCCCGACCCGTTGAGCGTATGAACGTATCGGGCCTTCTCACCCTTGCCGGGTCTGTACCTGATCCCCGCCCTTCTGGCCTGGAAATCCCCAAAGTTACTGCACGATGACACTTCAAGCCACTTCTGCTGGGCGGGACTCCACACTTCCAGGTCATAGCACTTGGCCGCTGCAAAACTCAACTCCCCGGTACAAAGAAGACTGACCCTGTAGTGAAGTCCAAGCGCCTGGAGCACTGCCTCGGCATTGCCGACAAGTTTCTCGAGTTCATCGTTGCTCGACTCGGGTGTCACGAATTTGACGAGCTCGACCTTGTCGAACTGGTGAACCCGGTTAAGCCCCCGTGTCTCTTTGCCGTAAGATCCTGCCTCTCTCCTGAAGCACGGGCTGTATGCTGTATAGCAGACGGGTAGCCTCTCACCATCGAGGATCTCGCCCTTGTGGAGATTGGTGAGCGGTACCTCGGCCGTCGGTATTAGAAACAGGTCATCGACCTGGCAGTGATACATGTCTTCGGCGAGCTTGGGCAGCTGGCCGGTCCCTGTCATGCAATCCCGGTTGGCAAGGGAAGGAGGCCAGACCTCGGTGTAACCATACTTCTTCGTATGCATGTCGAGCATAAAAGTGACAAGTGCCCGCACGAGTTTGGCCCCGTCACCTTTAAAGAGTGAGAAATTGCTACCGGCTATAGTGGATCCGCGCGCGAAATCAAAGAGCCCGAGCGCCTCCCCGATATCCCAGTGGGGAACCGGCTCAAAGTCAAGTGTAGGTTTCTCTCCCCACGTCCTGACAACGACATTCTCATCCTCGCTGTGTCCCACCGGGACGGAGGGATCCGGCATGTTCGGGAACCACATGAGGAGCGCGTCGGTCTTCTCCTCGATGTCGCGGAGCTTGTCGTCGAGTTCTTTGATCCGCCTGGAGACATCCTTCATGCTCTTGATCTTCTCCGCGGGGTCGCCACCTTGGGATTTCTCCTCGGCTATTTCCTTTGAAACCCGGTTGCGATCAGCCTTGAGGGCATCGGCATCCTGGAGGATCTTTCGCCTTTCCTCATCGAGGGCGATGTACTGATCGATCTCCACGTGTTCGCCCTTGGCATCAACGGCGGCCTTCACGCGCTCGAGATTGGACCGTATGAACTTGGCTTCAAGCATCTCTGAGGCTCTCCCCCGCTATCAAGTTGGTGTGAAGCTAACATAGCCAATAGTAGCAGTCAAGAAAATGGGGGGGCAGACGCTGGCGCCAGCGAGAAGGAATGGTGCTTGAAAAACGCGTTTCTTTGTGGTAGAATCACTATCGTTGTGAGTAGCAGGCTGGACTATCCGGTCTGGGAAAGGAGTGGTCGTGATGAGGATCTCCAAGTTGCTGGTGATAGTCATGGTTCTTTCCGTCACAACATCGGCGTTCGC
>JALGZP010000095.1 GCA_025774845.1 bacterium | reverse complement strand
AGTACACCTCACACATGATATTCTTGCGGCGGCCGAAGGTATGTTCTCCCGGCCCCCGTCTTCGTACGGGACTGTTCTTGACCCGCCGGCCAGCGATATAGCATTTGACAAAACAGGCTCAGCGACTAACATGAATAGAGGAACGCCGATGAAACTCAAAAGAACTTTTGTCTTCAAGCGCACAAATCCACTCCTGCTGCACCTAGACTACCCTTCCTTGGAGATATATCGGCAGGTGACCCTGCCGCTTTACCGTACTTCCTTCCCACATCCAATATACACAACAAACCGAGATTTGCCAATACCATGACTGATATAAGAACGGGCCACATCCCTGCCGCCGATCTAAATCTTGAGACATCTATGGGGTGCGGGCAGATCTTCGGGTGGGACCGCCGCGGGAAGACCTACTTCGGTATGATCGGCTCTACGGCCGTAGGCATACGGCAGGAGGGTGACAGGATAGTCTTTGTGACCGAGAGTGGTCTTGATCGCTCGAGGATCGTCAGTTACCTCGGGCTTGACGTGGATCTGGGGCAAATCCTCAAGTCGATAACCCGTGATTCGTTCATGAAGCGTGTTGTGGGCTCCGTCAGGGGCTTAAGGCTACTCAAGCAGGAACCCTGGCCGTGTCTCTGCTCGTACATAATCTCCGCAAACAACCGGGTTGAGCGTATCGATACAATAGTCAAACAGATCAGCCGTGAGCTCGGAACCAGACACGTGGTGGACGGGGAGGAAGTCTATTGCCTGCCCGAGCCCGGGGTCCTCGCCGGTTGTGCCGAATCGGGCTTAAGGTCATGCGGGACGGGTTTTCGTGCCCCCTACCTGCTGGGGGCGGCGGCCATGGTATCGGACGGCGTCATAGACTTCGATGCGATTGCCGGAATGCCTACCGGGGAGGCGAGAGACCTGCTCAAGACCGTACATGGTGTGGGTGACAAGATAGCGGACTGTGTCCTGCTCTTCGCATTCTCAAGATATGAGACGTTCCCCGTCGACGTGTGGATTAAGCGCGCGGTTCAGATCAAGTACTTCGACTCCGGGGAGGTCAAACCGGATGAGATACGTCGTTTCGGCCAGGAGTATTTCGGCGAGTACGCGGGCTACGCACAGGAGTATATTTACCACTACGCACGTGAGCACGGTCTTGAATGATAGCGGCAGGGGGGAAGTCCCCCTGCCGCAACACACTATTCGATGACTATGGCCTCTGAGGGACAGTCCTCGGCGGCTTGTTCTGCGTTTTCTTCGGCATCGGCCGGGACGACATCACCCTTGACCTTGGCGATGTCGTCTACCATCTCGAATACCTCGGGACAGGTCTCGGCACACAGAGTACATCCAGTGCATTCATCCTCATTGACGACGGCTTTCATTGCTTCACCTCCTCCCTCTTGGTAGTGTCTTCCTCCGCGGACGGCAGGAGACCGGTCAATTCACCACTCTCTTGTCGCCCCATCAACTTGAAAAATGAGTCGATTATCCTGCGTTCCATCTCATCGCGCTCGCTCTCGCTCCTGCCGGAGCAATCCACCTGCCCGCCTGCGAGCATATCGTGTCCGCCTGCCGTATTTCCCGCACCCACCACACGACGTGCAACCGTCCCGGCGCGACCCTTCGCCCTGGTCGTACGGATCGATATGAGGATGGTGTCCTTGTACCGGCCGGTGCAGAGGGTCCAGCTTATCCGTCTGAGAGCAAGCAGCATCTCGGCCACCTCAGCGACAATATCGGCATATGTCACACGTCCCAGGTTGGTCGCGACGGCATTCTTGTATCTGACTGCGTTGGCTATGGCCTTTGCCACATAGGCAAAATGCATTTTCTCGAGGGCCGGTTGTCTTATCTTCGAGAGGATCTTCCAGTTGGTCTTCGCTCCAAGGGCCAGATAGGATCTTCTGTCGGCCTCAGAAGCATCCCGGCCCAGGTCCTGTGTCTCCGAGGCGATACCATAAAAGAGCGCCGTAGCCAGGTTGGTGGGAACGTCCAGACCGCTTGCGAATAGATATTCCGTGAGAATCGTAGCGACAGCCCCGTAGTCGGGCCGGATGTCAAGAAACCGGGCACGGGTCGACCTTCGCTGTGGATGATGATCGATCACCCCCACCACGGGGATATCCGCGGGCAGGGAATTGTTGCCCGTCTGGGGTTGGGTGTCGATCAGGATCACCGATTTCGATCTTCTGATGGTTGATTCAGACAGCTTGGCAGTCGGGATCTTAAGCAGCCTCAACATCGCCCGGTTCTCAGCTCTCCCGACGATACCACCATAACCGATCTTGGTCCTGATGCCTAAGCGCCTGGAAACAATATATTTAAGACATGATGCTGCGGAGATTGCGTCAGGGTCGGGGTTGTCGTGTGTAAGTATCAGGAGGGATCGCGAGCCACCGATCGTCTCGAGCAGCTCTTCGAGCTTGGCCTGGGACATAAACGCGGATACGGCAGCAGCGTTGGCCACGGCGTGCTCACTCCCCTTCCAGACCGAACCCCGGTCCCATCAGGTGGCCAGCTTCCTGAAGTCTATTTCCTGCCAGGTCTTGCGCTCCTCGTCCCACTTGTAGAGTACGACTCTGTGGGACTTTTCGGTATCGGAATACACGTATTTCTCTACTGTTTCGCCACCAATGCGCTTGGAGAACTTGACCTGACGGTCCATAACCACGGCCCGGGTAGTCCGCTCGAGTTTCATGCGCCCGCCGACACCTTTAAATATCGCCTTCTCGACAACCAGACGCTTCTCCGGGACTTCCTCTTTGGTCTTCTCATCGATCCCGAATTTCTCATCTATCGTCTCAAGCAGATAATACCACTTCTCGTCGTTCAAGAGCCGGACCTCCTTCTGCCCGAAACCTATCACAGGGTGTTCCGCTTTTCAACAGAGCAATGCATGATAATCGAAACGACCAGGGTTGACAAGGTAATTCTGCTTTTTGGCTTGACTGGAGGCCGTTCACGTGTCAGATTTAACCAGAATCACATAAAAGAGGGGTGACGGACAGATGTACAGTGAAAAGGTGATGGATCACTTCATGAACCCCCGAAACGTGGGTGAGATTAAGGATCCTGATGGGGTGGGGACGGTCGGCAACCCTGTCTGCGGCGACATGATGACCTTTTTCATAAGGGTGAATGACGACAAGCTTGAAGATGTCAAGTTCAAGACATTCGGCTGTGGAGCCGCCATTGCCGTATCGAGCATGATCAGCGAGATGGCCAAGGGCAAGACCCTGGATGAGGCCATGAGCATCAGCAACAAGGATGTTGCGACTGAACTCGACGGGCTGCCGTCGAACAAGATGCACTGCTCGAACCTGGGGGCTGATGCCCTCCAGAAGGCGATAGAAGACTACCGTGCGAAGACCGGGACCGGGGAGGAGGAGAAACCAAGTGGGAAGTGAGGGAAACACCCAGAACGATAAGGGCGAAGGCACCAAACACTGCTCATGCCCCTTCTGTGATGCTCCTGTTGAAAAGATCTATCCATTTTGCAAGGACTGCGGGAAAGAGTTGAACCACTGCAGTGAGTGTGGCAAGCCCTTGCCACCCGGCAGGAAACTGTGCCCCGACTGCCACAAGTGATGTTGTGAATGGATGCCAGGCCTGACCGAACGCTTGATCTACGCATCCATCTGAGGACACCCTGACATGACGGAGAGGATCGGCTTCACCGGTGCCGCAGTCTACCTGGGTGATGGTGAGGTCATCGAAAAGGGCTATGTCATCCTCAACGGCCCCGTCATAGAGGCGGCAGGCCCCGCCTGCGATCTGAAGAAGACCTCCGATCTTGAGGTGATCGACCTTGCCGGCAGGCTCGTGCTGCCCGGGCTCACCGACTGCCATGTTCATCTCGTTTCGTATGCTCTGGCACTGACCGGTCTGGACCTCGCGGAGACGACCTCCCTCGAGGAAGGTCTTCAGATGATCGAACGTCATCTTAAGACTACTCCCGCGGGGGGATGGCTTTCGGGGCGTGGCTGGGACAAGCAACGCTGGGGGTTGCCGGGCTTTCCCACAAAGGAGATGCTCGATACGATCTCCGGCGACCATCCGGTCTCGCTGAGGAGCAGGGACGGGCACCTGATGTGGGTCAATTCAGCCGTGCTCCGTAGGCTCGGATTCGACGGGAAGGCCGTCCACATAGATGGCGGTGAGATAGAGGTCGACGAGAACGGCAAGCCCACGGGGATACTCAAAGAAAACGCGGCTGGGCTGATCGATAGCCATGCCGGCGAGAAGGAAAAACAACAGGCGGCGGCTGCGATTGAGGCGGCTTCCCGCAGACTTGTGGGTCTCGGTCTCACGTGTGTTCATACGATCGAAGATGAGCAGGACACCGGGGTTGTCGATCTTGCTCAGGGGCGCGGCCTTGTTGACCTTGACCTGGTGAGGCTCCGTGAGATCAAGGAGATAAGCGAGCTTGAGAGACTCTCACCCTCACCCCAGGCGACTTTTGTCAAGATCTACGCCGACGGCGCCCTCGGATCCCAGACTGCATGCATGCTTGAACCATATAGCGGCGAACCGGATAACACGGGGATATCTGTGACCTCGAGGAGTGACCTCGGCGACTTAGTCAGGCGATCGGTTGAGAAGGGCTTCTCCGTTGCCGTTCATGCTATCGGTGACAGGGCCAACAAGGATGTTCTTGATGTCTATGAGGAGGTGCAGAAGGCGCTCCCGGAGGTGAATGCGGTACTTCGTGTAGAGCACGCCCAGATCCTCCGGTCCGAGGACATGGCGCGCTTCGGCCGGTTGGGTGTTATCGCGTCGATGCAACCCATCCATATAGTGGCCGACATGCGGGTTGCGGAGGCCTATTGGGGCACGCGGTGCCGCAATGCTTATGCCTGGAAGAGTATTCTGCGTGAGGGCGGCATTCTGGCATTCGGATCCGATGCCCCTATAGAGGATCCCGACCCCTTGAAGGGTATACACGCCGCCGTAACGAGGAGAAATCCCGATGAGCGCGGTTCACACTCCTGGTATGGTGATGAGCGGCTCACGGTTGCCGAGGCCATAGACGCTTATACACGGGGGGCCGCCGCTGCGGGTGGACGGGGTGTAGCTTCGGGAAGGATTGAAGCCGGGGCCCGGGCCAATCTCACAGTCCTTGATAAGGACATCCTGGCTTCGGAGGATCCCCACATAATACTCGATACATCCGTTGAGATAACGGTTGTCGGCGGGAAGGTCTACACCGGCAGGTAGACTGGCACAACCGATGCAATACCTTTGATACAGTCAGACATACAAACCGGGAACAAGCACTGTAGCGGTAACCCGTGAAGGGCTGGAGTGCAAAATGAGAACGGCACAGTCCAATAAGGTGGCAAAAAGCAACTCGAGCACTCGCGGCATGGTCGGATCTGCCCGGACTATCGGGTTTGGGGCCTTGGCGATACTTGCGATTCTTGCCACACAGGGTCTTGGGGCTACCTACACCCATGTGGTGACCGTGTCACCTGATGATCTCCAGTTCTCGTCCCGCGGGGGCTACGACCTGGTTTCTCTACGCGGGGCGAGATGGCTTAACCGCCCCGGTGAGCCACGGCTCCCACTCCTTCCGGTGCGCGTTGCGCTGCCGGCGGGTTGTGAAGTCGTAGATCTGAGGGTCACCTGTAGCGACAGCACGGTGGTTCCGGGGAATTTCCTCATCTGGCCCGCGCAGCCACCGCAGAGACTGTCCTGGAACGATCCGATTGATTTCGTCGGACCTGCTGAAGAGATCTATGCGGAGACGGTGGCATATCCCCGGCATGCGGCCGAGCTGGCCGGTTGGGGAAAGCTCAGGGGTGCGACCATATGCGAGCTCGTTGTGTTCCCGCTGAGATACCTCCCGCTTGAGCATAAGCTCGTCCTGCATGAAGAGGTTTCGCTGGAGATTGAGTACCGGTGGCAGACATCGTTGTCCGGCAGTAGGGTGCATGGCTCGGACCTTGAGGTCATAGAGAGCATCGTGTCGAATGCCCGTGAATTCCGGGACATGAGACCGCAGCGTATGCATGATGCTTCGCCCATTCCGCTGGGGGGAGATCCCGTAACCTACCTTATCATCACAGGTGACAGCCTGATGGGTTACTTCGAACCGCTCCGGATCTGGAAAACGAGAAAAGGACTGGCTGCCCGCACAGTGAGCGTCGAGACGATCACCTACTCTTACCCGGGCAGAGATCTCGCCGAGAAGATACGGAACTGCATAAAGGACTTCCATTCCGAATCGGGAACGGATTGGGTGCTGCTCGGCGGTGACACACAGATAATACCTGACCGCAAGGCGTATGTGCCCCTTTCGGATAAACCATATATGCCTTGCGATCTTTACTATTCCGATCTCGATGGTAACTGGAACGACGACGGCGATCTCTACTGGGGAGAGGTCTATGCTGATGACATCGATATGTACGCTGATGTCTACCTGGGGAGAGCACCGGTCTCGAGCGGTCCCGAAGTTACGACCTTCGTTGACAAGGTGCTCGCTTATGAGGCTTACACCGAGGTCCCGCAGGGTCACGAACTTGATATGCTCTTCATAGGTGAGGTCCTGTGGGGAGACCCGGAGAATCCGTTCGACCCGGATTACACAGACGCAGGGGTCGCCAAGGATCTCATCGATGCCGTCTACGTGCCTGCGCGCTTCACGATAGAGAAACTCTATCAGTCAAGCGGCAACCTGAACTACGGCACGACCATGGCCGCGCTCAACCAGGGCAAGAACATAATCAATATTCTCTGTCACGGTCAGTACACGTCCTTTTCCATCGGTGACGACCGTATCAGTGATACCGATTTCTCATCGCTCGTCAACGGCCCGGGCTATGGACTCATATACTCCGCCAGTTGTCTTTCCGGTGGGTTTGACCAGAACGACTGTCTCGGTGAGACCTGGATGCTTACCAGGAATGGAGGCGGGTTCTTCATCGGCAATTCACGTTATGGTTTCAATTCCCCCGGTTTCCCGGGTGAGGGCCCGTCAGACTACTATGACCAGTCGTTCTTTGAATCGATCTTTGTGACCGGCTTTGCCAACCTCGGCAAGGCGCATGCGGATGCCAAGCACGAGTTTGTCGCCGAATCACGGACGGACAAGTACATGCGGTACATAATGTACGGACTCAACCTGTTCGGTGATCCTGAAATGAGGTTGTGGACGGACACCCCCGCCGAGCTGGAGGTGACCTTCGCTCCAGTGATCGATCTCGACCCTCAGACCTATTCCGTGAGTGTCTCAAGCGGAGGCAGCCCCGTCGAGAACGCGACGGTGTGCCTCTACAAACCCGGTGACGTGTACCTGGTGGATGATACGGATGGGACCGGTGAGGTCGACCTGTTCATCGATCCGATTACCTATGGAACGCTCCTTGTCACGGTCACCAAGGCTGATTTCGTACCCTTTACCGGCGAGGCGGATGTGACCGACGGTTCTCCGCCGGCGAGGCCTGAGAACGTCCTGGCGGAGGAAGAAACAGGGCCGCGGGTGGAGCTCACATGGTCCGGTGTGAGTGATCAGGATCTTCACCACTACAAGGTGTACAGGAACACGGTCCTGCTGCCCGAGAGCCTTGCAGCCGTTCCTCCCGAGGATACCGTTTACGTCGATCTGGATGTCGGGGAGGGGGTCATGTACTACTACTGGGTTACCAGCATCGACTCCACAGGCAGTGAGAGCAGTCTTGCTGAGCCGTGCTCGGTGCTCGTCGAAGGTGTTACCTCGGTAACACCCATTTGGGATGAGCCCGTCGCTGGGATCATCGTAAGTCCGAATCCGTTTACTCACTCGGTCAATTTCGCGTTTCACGCAGAGGCTCAGTCAGTTGTGCGGATCGATCTCTACGATACCAACGGTAGATGGGTCACCGACGTACCCGCTGTCAAGACCGGCGGCAGTACGTGGCATGGTTCCTGGGACGGTCGTGATGAGTCAGGCAGGAAGCTGTCGCCCGGAATCTACGTGGTGAGTTTCTCCACGGCCACCGAGACCTCCACCCACAAAGTCATCCTCCTCAACTAACCACCGAACTGCTGGGGTCAGAGCTCAAAAATTGCGCAAAAGCTTGGGGTCAGAGCTCGAAATTTGCG
>JALGZP010000187.1 GCA_025774845.1 bacterium | reverse complement strand
TGTGGCACTCAGCTACCCCCATACAACGTTAATCGGCGCACCTGCGTCGGCGCTTTCAGGAAATCCTATCATCCACCTCTGTCTATCCTCGATGCTCAAACCCTCTTAAACTCAATCTCTTCGAGCGTCCTGCCACCGGCGAGTTCAACAATCCTGCCCTTGATTTCGTTCCCGCTGATATCAAGGATGGCGTAACTCGCGGAATGGCCCTTCTTATCCTCCGTCTTTAGATGCCCCGGGTTGACAAAGAGTATCCCGTTTTTATCAGCAAGCTCGGGTCTGTGCGTGTGCCCGTAAAGCACTGCATCCACTTGCTTTCCGGCGATCAGTGCCTCGGGTTTCAGGTCATCAGGTAGATCGTTGGCGTGCGAAGTAACGGTGTGCGTAAGCAGGAACCTCCAGCCTTGGAGGTCCTCGACCCGCCTGTTTGGCACGGATCTGTCTGCATAGAAGCTGCTGAATACGCCGGGAACCCTGAGATATGTCTGCTCAAACTCCTCGAAAACCCCGGCATCATCATAGTCATCGCCGAGGTGTATGAAGAGGTCTATATCCCCTGTGGAGAGTATGTCCCTAACAGCCTGCCTGAGACCGCCGATATTGCCATGGGTATCACTCACAACTATAATCTTCAACCCGCATCCCCTGTTTAAGAATCGGCCACACGCCTCTGAGCACTCGAGCTCCCTCGTGTGGCCCACATGATAACTTAAACCCCGAGCCGATCGATTTCAAATGGATTTTACCCCAATCGGCGACATGCCCGGAGCTGTCCACCTCGGCAAGGAGGGATCGAATAGAGGTGTCATTGCCCCAGGGTCGCTGGTTCATAGCGGGCCCCCGCTACCAACGCAAAAGACCCGTTCCCGTCGCGGTCAGTGGGCTCTTTAACGGTCGAGCGATTCTTGACAACTCCCCATAACCACCTGTGGGCTGGTGATCACATTGAGCTGCGAATAGAACGAGAGGTTGGCCTGTGAGAATCTGCTCTGTGGTGTTTCTGCTTGCAGTCGGCCTTTGCCTCCTTTGGGGTAATGTCCTCGGAGGGACCTGGCAGGAGCTGCTTGACCGGGCAGATTCACTTGCAGCTGCTGGGAGTCTTGACTCACCTGATGTTGCCGTTGACGGGGCAATCTCTATGGCACTCACCCGATATGTGGAATTTGACACTACTGTGGAGGTGCAATTCTACAGGGAAGGGATTCGCGAGAGTTACTACTTTCATAGCTATGCTGAGGCTGAGTCGCTTTACACCAGAGTGCTTTCCGTCAGGGAAAAGGCTTTAGGCCGGGATCACCCCCAGGTCGCAATTGCGGTGCATACGATTGCATGGATTTACCAGACGCAGGCAAGATATGCCGAAGCTGAATCGGTCTACACACGTTCACTTGCAATAAGGGAGAAGGTGCTTGAGCCAGAGCACACGGATCTGGCATGGAGCCTCAACAACCTGGCGAATCTCTATTTTGATCAGGGCAAGTACCCTGGGACTAGATTCTCCCTCCCTGCGAGAGCTCTCAAGTACTCAACTAATTTTCCATGAAGATATTGCCCGTATCGTACCCGCTGCCGGTGACGACGAAGAACCCGGGAGCACTTGAGTAGTCATCGTAGCTCGGATGTGTGGCTGTGACCACGTATCTAGCCTTGTCCAAGGCAATCTTGTATTCACCTCCCGAACCTGACACCACGGTTCTGGTGACGGTCCCGTCTTCACTGACAAATCTGATGTTAGCTCCCGGGATGACCGGTCCGATGCCACCACCTGCCAGCCTCTCGTACACTATGCCCTGATAGCCGATGTGATTGCAGCCGACCAGGATCGCTCCTGCGCAGCACACCACCAATAGCACAACCAAAGAGCGCTTAGATTCTCGCATCGCCTTATCTCCTTCCATGATTACTATCATTCTTATGTTTCTCAGGAGGTCCTCATACACTCACGAGAGAATCATGGTGGTATCTTGAGAGTAAGACTCCAGTAATGCCAGAATGAATCAGCTGACGACGTGCTGCAGCAAGAGGCAAAGTCGTTGACCTTCTCCACAGCCTCCTCCCTGCGCCGGCATTCTGGGCGCCCCAGAGGACACTGAGCTCAGGTTTTCGGACTTTGGTCTTCAGGCAATGGCCATGGGCGATATGAATCCTGCAATGATCACTCGCAACAGATAATGATACGG
>JALGZP010000186.1 GCA_025774845.1 bacterium | reverse complement strand
AGTGACAGGGAGTCAGAAGTGGAGGATTGGCTGCAAGGCCAGGGTATTCGTAAGGGATGGGAGCTTGGACCCACCCTTGTGAGGCTCGGTTACGATCTGAATGGACTTCGTACTCTGGCGGAGGAGTTTGACGTGGGGCAATTCCCCGTTGTGATCGATTGGCTCAGTAGTACACATGTGATTCACACTCTGCTTTCCGAAATCAGTCTTGCCACGGGACGCATAGCCGAGATAGTCAAGGCCCTGAAGACATATACCTACATGGATCAAGCGCCTATCCAATCAGTTGATGTGCATGAGGGGCTTGATAACACCCTGATTATACTTCAGAACAAGCTTAAGACTGGGATTACCGTGCGGCGGGAATACGCAGAAACCCTGCCGTCCATTCAGGCGTACGGGAGCGAGTTGAATCAGGTGTGGACGAACATCATTGACAATGCCATTGATGCCATGGCTGGCAAGGGTACCTTGGTGCTGCGAACTCGCATGGAAAATCCATGGGTAGTTGTCGAGGTTGAAGACAACGGGCCGGGAATCCCCGAGGAGATTCTAACTAAGGTCTTCGATCCGTTCTTTACGACCAAGCCGCCAGGAGAGGGAACCGGATTGGGATTGAATATAAGTCGCAATCTCATTGTGCAGAAGCACGGGGGGCAGGTGGCCGTAACATCAGAGCCTGGGAAGACGTGCTTTGCGATTCGGCTACCGGTCGGATTCAGTCCTCCAGAAGGAACGGAAAGCTAGAAAGGTGAAGGCAATGGCGAAACCAATCATTATGACGGTGGATGATGAGCCACAGGTTCTCAATGCCATTGAGCGAGATCTGAGGGGGCACTATCAGAGCGAGTATCGGATCGTCAAGGTGGGGTCTGGTGCGGAAGCGATGGAGACGGTGCAGCAGCTGAAGCAGAGGAATGCACCAATTGCGCTGTTCTTGGTGGACCAGAGGATGCCCGGAATGAGTGGTATTGAGTTCCTGGCTGAAGCAATGAAGCTCTACCCTGAAACACGGAAGGTCCTGCTGACCGCGTATGCCGATACCGACGCCGCAATCTCCAGCATCAATAAGATCGGGCTCGATCACTACCTCATGAAGCCCTGGGATCCCCCGGACGAGAATCTTTATCCAGTTCTGGATGACCTGCTGAGTGACTGGCTAGCCTCAGTCCCGGTTCCCTATGATGGAATCCGGGTTGCGGGGACGCAGTGGTCGGCTAGTAGCCACAAAACAAAGGACTTCCTCGCACGCAACCAGATTCCTTATCAGTGGTTGGATATTGACAAGGATGAGGTGGCGAGGGAACTGGTTGAGGCGGTCAGCAAGGAGGGGGATCAGCTTCCCGTCATCTTCCTGCCGGATGGGAGTGTCTTGGCCGACCCAGACTCCCGAGTGCTGGCGGAAAGAGTGGGCCTGCACACCCAAGCGCAGCGACCCTTCTATGATTTGATCATCATCGGCGCGGGCCCAGCGGGACTAGCCGCCTCTGTCTATGGGGCGTCGGAGGGCCTACGTACGGTTGTGATCGAGAAGGAGGCGACCGGAGGGCAGGCGGGTACGAGCGCGCGGATCGAGAACTATCTGGGCTTTCCCCACGGGCTGAGTGGTGCCGATCTAGCCCGTAGGGCTACTGCTCAGGCCACACGACTCGGTGCCGAGATCTTGACTGCTCAGGAAGTCACCAGCGTTCGGGTCGACGATCCCTACCGCTATGTCACTCTTCGCGATGGTACAGAGCTGAGCTGTCATGCGCTCCTGATTTCAACTGGCATGACTGTTCGCAAGCCCGATATTCCCGGAATCGATTCCTTCATGGGAGCCTCAGTCTACTATGGAGCTGCAATCACCGAAGCCAAGCACTATCAGGGTGGACGTGTCTACGTTATCGGTGGAGCCAACTCGGCGGGTCAAGGTGCGGTGTTTCTCTCACAGTATGCGAGCCATGTCACAATCCTGAAACGCGGTGGCTCATTGGAAGAGAGCATGTCACAGTACTTGATTGACCAGATCAATGGAACGCAGAACATCGATGTTCTTCTGAACTCCGCAGTGTCAGCCGTTCATGGCACGGACCGGCTTGAAAGACTCACAATTCGGAATTCTGAAACTGACGAGAAGGCGACGGTACCCGCCGACGCGATGTTCATCTTCATCGGCGCAGTCCCCCACTCCGATATCGTTGCAG
>JALGZP010000185.1 GCA_025774845.1 bacterium | reverse complement strand
GGATTGCACTGCGGATCTTCTCAATCACCCGTTGGACCTGCCATTCTTTCAACGGTGAGCGCTCCCCAAGGCAAGCAAGGATTCGAGACGCCGGAACAGCCTCTATGGTTAAGTTAACCGATGTACTGGGACGTCCCGCAACCCATGCCGAGAGGGCTGCGCAGGCATTTTGCCACACTTCTTCAGCGGGGTGTAGTTGACCAGGCAAACGCGTGCCCAACCCCTTTCTCGTCTTTCCTTCACCGATGGCTTCGATTATGCTGTCGACCCATCGCTCGGCCTTGTGATGGCACAATTCGAGACTGGAAATGAGTTCTCGAATCTTCGATTCGTTTGCACCAATGGGAGCAACATGATCCTCCAACCTATCGATCGCCAAGATCTCCGAATCCGCTTCCAAGGCGCAATTACGCCACCATGATCGGCAGGATGTTGCCATCTGTTCTGTTCTCCTAGTTTATGTGCCGTCAAGCCTATGCTTATCTGATCCCCGGATGAACAAGCCTTTTGGGCCTTGCTCCCGGGCGTATTGGTCGGATATGCCCAGCCGGCCTGTAGGTCACGATCCCTGCGCTCCTGACATTTGAATTATGTTGTCAGGAGCCTGCGACTCCTGACCTACCGACTGAACCCGCAAAGCCGCACTTGCAGCAAGTCTGTGCGCTCCCGAATCACCCTCCTCTTGGTCTCCTCCCGTCAAGGGAGGAGAGAGCGATGTGTTCCCCGCAGGGGGACTATCCGACAGCAAGTGTTTAATCGGCACTCAATCACCGTCAGACTCTCCCAGGATGGTTAGTCCGCTCTGGCGTTTCCTGTTTACAATGAGTCGTGTCACATCGGGTCGTGCGTAGTGGCCTGCAGGGTCAAAGTTCTGCCGCTCAGCTCTCACACGGCTGTGATCGATGTTCGCAACAATCAGTCTTTCTTCCTCCACGACTGGTTCGACAATCCATTCCCCATCCGGCCCAGCAATGCAAGAGCCTCCGTTCGCAAGAAGGTCCGAACTATTGGCGAGGATCAGCTCCAAACGGGGCGTTTCCGTAGGAAAGTCTGCTTTCCGCATGAGCCCGGAAGCGGAAATGACGTATGACCGGGCTTCTTTGGCTATGAAACGGGTGATATCCGAGGTATTACGAACGTCACCAGGCCAAGCTGCGACATGCAGATCTTCGCCCAGAGCATACAGCGTGGCACGCGCTAACGGCATCCAATTCTCCCAGCAATTCAGGCCGCCAACCGCAAAGGCTCCCAATTGATGTACTCGTAAACCGTGTCCATCGCCTGCCGCCCAAGTTAGTCGTTCTTCATAGGTGGGCATGAGCTTTCGGTGCACCGATTGGATGATGCCCTTGGGATCGATATAGACAAGTGAGCAGTACAGACTGTGGCCGCCCCGGTCTGGCGCACGCTCAACGCAACCAACCATCACAGCGATTTTGCGCTGTGAAGCGGCCAGGCAGAGCGGCTGCAAATGCCCTGCTTCGATCTGTATGGCCTGGCTCATGTAGTGAGCATGAATCTCCTTTTGGACAGGTGAATTGAAGCGAGCCCCATCGGTACGCGCAATCCAAAAGGGGTATCCAGGCAGAAGTGCCTCGCCGAATGCCACCAGCTTGCAGCCTTCATCCGCAGCTCGTTTCGCATACTTCACAACCTTGGCAAGGGTCTGCTCCCGATTCAGCCAGACAGGCGCGATTTGTGCGATGCCGACTTTTAGACTGTCAGAATGATGCTCATGGTTCACATTAGCCATAATGAAACGTTCCTCCGGAGTAGCAGTTTACCCAGAGCAGACCTGTGGGGCGCCCAGGCGCTGGGGGACTATCCGATACACGGACTTCAAGAGTCTCACCCTCCTCTTAGTCTCCTCCCATCAAGGGAGGAGAGAACCTCCCTTTCCCCCTCGCTAGCTGGTCAAGGAAGAAATCCTTTCTCCTTCATCCACTCATCGTTGAATATCTTGCTCAGGTATCGGTTTCCGGCATCCGGCAAGATGACCACAACTCTCTTATCTTCACTCAGATCCTCTGCCAGCTTCAAGGCAGCCCAGACCGCTCCACCGCTTGAGCCTCCGGCGAAGATGCCCTCTTCCCGGGCGAGTCTTCTGGCCATGAGGAAACAGTCTTTGTCGGTGACCTGGATCACGTCGTCCATCACGTCAAAATGGAGAGCGGGGCAGAGCATGTCCTCTCCT
>JALGZP010000184.1 GCA_025774845.1 bacterium | reverse complement strand
GGTCCTTCTTGAAGACGCCATATCCCTTGCCTTCATAGTCCTGCTCGATGGCAGATGTTGGCGTACCGCTGATCGTTGAGTAGATGGTCAGAAGGTTGCTGATCCCGGGTTTTGCTTCATCATACCGGATCTCTCTCCCCGAATCCGTTACGGCCAGTTTGAGTTTGTCGTGCACGATCTGTGGAGAATCCAGGAGCCCGATATAGCTGTTTACATCCTCATCAGATTTCGACATCTTCGACCCCGGATCCTGGAGGCCCATGATCCTTGCGCCGACCTCAGGTATGAATGGCTCCGGAACGGTGAAGATGTTCCCATAGAGCTTGTTGAAACGACTGGCTATGGTCCTTGTAATCTCCAGGTGCTGCTTCTGATCGTCACCAACGGGTACGAGATCCGTACGGTACAGTAGAATGTCCGCTGCCATTAGTACAGGATAATCGAAAAGCCCTGCATTGATATTGGAGTCATGCCGAGCTGATTTCTCTTTGTACTGCGTCATTCTGTTGAGTTCTCCCATGTACGTGTAGGAGTTCAGAATGACGGAAAGCTCGGAATGCGCTGGAACGTGTGACTGGATGAAGATGGTGCTCTTCTCCGGGTCAATGCCACAGGCCAGGTACAGACATAGGAACGCGAGGCACCGCTTCTTGAGATCTGCTGGATCCTGCCTCACAGTAATCGCGTGCAGATCCACCACCACAAAAAGACAGTCATATCTGTCCTGCAGCGCTACCCAATTGCGAATTGCCCCGATGTAGTTCCCAATCATCAGGCTGCCGGATGGCTGGATGCCGCTTAGCAACGTGGGTGTGTCGCTCTTCTTCATGGGTTTCATTTTCTCCCTCCTCTGACTGCAAGTCATCTCAGAAGAGCATCTAAACCCAACTAAGGCGTTGCGGACCTCTTCAGGATACTCACATACTGTACTGTATGCTGCGTTCCTTCATCCGCCCACGTCTTGTACTTGGGCGCGATCTGCAATTCTGGGATGGCTTGTATCATCTCATGAAACAGAAAGAGCCGCGGGGCATCCCACGGCTCTGCAAAAAGGGCCGTGGCAGCATGTAGCCGCCACGGCCCTAGAAGTGCAAGTCTATACGGTCAGCGGCAGCTACATGCGCCCCGCCACCACCAGTTCTGGATTAGGCTATTGTCTATCTCACAATGCATGGTTTGTGAGTCTCATATTCCCCTCGATCTGTCAAGGGCATTCCTGGCAACTGTGTGAGATTCACGACAGTTAGGTGTCAACCGTCTGGACTCTGCGTCTTCCCCCTCCTCCCGCCTCACGCTTGGTTTCAGGTTTCGGGTTTCAGGGGAGCGGAGCTCAAGCGCTGATGCCTCTCATGAAACGCCATCGTGGGCCACCGACTCCAACTCCGGAAAGGGACACCCCCCTGCACCCCCCTCGAAGGGGGAATTCTCGGTCGACTCCCTCATTGAAGAGCGATGTAGCGCTCAGCTGCGAGGGAAGAGCATAAGTAGAACCGCCTTGCAGAACCATAGTCTCCTTCTCGGTCACACTGGCCGGGTTCAGGCCAGCGGCTGGTCTGCACACTTGATCCCGCGGCTGAAGGAGGCCCTCGTCGCCGAAAGCCTGTGATGCGAGAACAGTGGCGGCCCTCGGCCGACAGGCCTGAATTGCGCATCTTGGTAACTTCTCAATAGCTTCGGGTGAAGGCAAATGCGCCCCCTCCCTCGGTCCCTCCCGCCAGGGGAGGGAGGATATGGGGAAGCGTTGTGCGGGCCTTCTGGGAAGTTGCCAGTCTTGCGCAGGATCCCTCGAGGGTCCTGACGGATAGTCTGTAACAAAAAACCTGCTAATGTGTATAATACAGCAGAAACACTCCTGCTGAGGCTGCGATCTGATGGATACGTTGCGAGATGAAGCGCTGATGGGTTTGTTCTGCGATGGCAAGCCAGAGGCCTTTCGGATCCTTTTTGAGAGGTACAAGGAAAAGGTCTTCAGGTTCATCCACACCGTTTACATAAAGGACATAGGCAACGCTGAAGACTGCACACAAGAAGTCTTCCTCAGAGCGATTCGGTACCGAGACAGGTTCAATAGAGAGATGTCCTTCACGGCCTGGCTTTACACTGTTGCACGGAACCACTGCCTTAACCAGATCCGTAGATCGCGGCCTCCGGCCACGAGGACTGAGGAGCTGAAGGAATCAGAGTTGGACACACCGGACGCCAACGCC
>JALGZP010000183.1 GCA_025774845.1 bacterium | reverse complement strand
GGCTCACTTCTTCGGTGTGACTGCGGGTCCGGGCCTTTCGGGAATCTCAGCGTGCTCAATCTTCTCCGGATCGTAAGTCCGCTCGGAATCAAGCCCCATCCTGTCACGTACATAGTTGTCATCCCGGTCGAAGATGAACGGGATCACCATGGTGGAGGCGCACGGGGAACCGTCTTTGGTTGCCGGCATAAAGGATGACTTCCTGACGGCCGTTACGGCCTGGTCGCCAAGAATCGGACTGGGTGATTCGAGAATCTCAATACGGGCGACCTGACCGTTCTCGAGCACTAGCACCTTGAGTACGACCCTACCGTGCACACCGATCTCGCGAGCCATGTCAGGATACTCCGGTCTCACCGTCACGACAAGTACCGGCGGCGTATCATAATCGATGACATCATTGACCTCGCCGACGTACATCGCGTTTTCCTGACTGGTGAGAGTCGCGCCACATCCTGCGAAGAAACCGAGCAGTGCCACAATGGCCAAAGCGCGTCCCAAGTTTCCGGCCTTCACCTTAACACACCTCTCAGAGATCTAGCCCGGATTATCCACAAACCCTAGGTTCATGAATAATCCTGGCTCGGCCTATGACACAATCCAGCCCCTTAACGGTCTGACTGAGCAGAAGGTGTCTATGGGCGTTAAGTATAGTTCGGCTGTCTCAAGACGAAACTTGAGTCGCAATAGTGTGCCGAAGAGGGGAGTCGAACCCCTACGAGGATAACCCCACTGCGCCCTGAACGCAGCGCGTCTGCCAATTCCGCCACTTCGGCACTATATCATTTCTGTTGATAATCGTATTTTACTCTGGCATCATTGTCAACTGCCAAAGCAGCAAAAAAGACGGAGAAAATATGGTGGATTTCCATGTGCATTGCGAATACTCGATTGATGGAGAGGGGTCGGTCGATGAGTACGCCCGTGCTGCGCTCAGCAAGGGCCTGAGCCACATCTGCTTCACTACCCACTGCGACCTTGATCCTGAAAGACGCCACCATGACGGCAGGGTGAAGCTCAAGGGCAAAATCATCGACGTAACTTCACCCTGGCTGGAGTCGTATATAGGGGAAGTGGAAGCGGCATCGAAAGCCTATGCAGGACTGGGTCTGCAGGTGCTTTGTGGGCTGGAAGTGGGCTATGTGCCGGGGATTGAAGAGATGATCAGGTCTGCTGTCGACCCCTACGAGTTTGATTTCCTGCTGGGTGGTGTCCACACCCTGAGCGGCATAGACATTGTATCTGCGAGGGAGGCACCTGAGTGCTTCAAGACAAGAAGCCCGAGGCAGGTGTGCGAGGAGTACTACAGCTGCCTCGAAGAGGCAGTCTCGTGCGGGCTCTTCGATTGCATCGCCCACATCGACATATACAAGAGGTGTGGTCTGGATTTCTATGGTGAATCCTTAAACGATGCCCACCACGGGCTTGTTGAGCCCGTTCTCGAAGCGATGGCAACGGCAAACTTGAGTCTCGAGATCAACAGCGGGGGCCTGAGGAAGGGACTGGGCTCACCGTATCCAAGTTCGGATATTCTCCAGGCTGCGAAGAGTGCGGGTGTTTCCAGCCTCACATTTGGTTCCGACTGCCATCTGCCGGAGGATGTGGGTGACGGTCTTGATACGTGCCTGGAAATCGCCCAGGGGGCAGGTTTCGACAGGATCGTCGTGTTCGAGGAACGTCGCCCCAGACAGATCCCCATAGAGGAACTCAATGTCCAGGGCAGGTAAACCCAGGGAGACGGAGAGCGCAAAGCCAGGTGAGAGTCCTGAGAAAAATGTCTACCTGAACAGAAGGGCGAAGCATGAGTATTTCCTGATGAACAGGTTCGAGGCGGGGATAGCGCTTGTGGGCAGTGAAGTCAAGTCGGTCAGGCAGGGAAAGATCAGCCTTCAGGATTCTTATGCGGTGATCGAAGACGGCGAGGCACACATTCTCAATATGCACATATCCCCGTACGATAAGAGCGCCCACTTTCTTCCGGATCCGAAACGTAAAAGGAAGCTGCTGCTGCACAAGTCCGAGATCAAGCGCCTGGTGGGGAAGGTTGCTGAGAAGGGTCTTACGCTGGTACCCTTGCGGGTATACCTGGTCAGGGGAAGAGTCAAACTGGAGATCGCTCTGGCCAGGGGTAAACCCAAGCGTGACAGGCGTTATGACATAGCCAAGCGGGATGCTGAAAGGGAGATACGAAAGCAAAGGAGCGGTCGGTCTTGAT
>JALGZP010000038.1 GCA_025774845.1 bacterium | reverse complement strand
TCGTCCTTCACCGAATAATGTCCGAGTCCATACTCAAGCGTGATTCCCGAAGGATAGAAACTCCCGGCGCCTATTGAATCTTGCCCTAGACAGTTCCCCGCACTGATCACAACCACAAGAACAGAGAGCGTGAGTTTGATTGTCATATCTGCCCCCAATGGTATTAGCTCCGAATACCACATGCTCACCCTATCGTCAAGCGCCTTCTTGTCATTCCCGCGCCTTAATGAGTCTCAGATCCCTGACGAAGCGGGTCACCGATCGCGCATACCGGCATGTTCCGCACGGGTCCCCAAACAGGACTAGAACTCCTGCAATCTCTCTTTAACGTGTCCCCGGGCGTCGCCTGGCATTGCGAAAGTGTGCGAATTGTGGTAAAATGTAATGGGCGCGAATGGGAAGGTCTGTCCGGATCACAGATTCTCCGGAAAGGGGTGTAGTATGTGTGGGCGTTTTAGAACCAACATCTGTGGTTTCTCCTCGTGGCGACTGCTGACGGCCTTTGTGATGGGTGTGTGTTGTGTGGCAGTAACGAGCCCGCTTCTTGCGCAGGCCAAGGGACCCGGGGACATCTCTCACGAACTGGCCGCGGCCAAGGCAGCTTTCTTTGAGCGGGTTACCGATCTGGAGAGTGAGCCGACAACCAACCAGGACTACTATGATGCCACGTACTACTGGCTCAACCTCGATATGGATCCCACGACCAGTACGGTTTCAGGCACAGTCACAATGGTAGCGGAGGTCGTCACGGGTCCACTCAGTGTGGTTGATGTGGATCTTTACTCCAATATGACTGTGGACAGTGTCATCGTGACGGGTGGGGGATCACTTGCATACACACACCTCAGCGATATCATTTCGGTCACTCTGGACCGGTCCTATGCGGCCGCCGAGATCTTCTCGATAGAGATTACCTACCATGGCACTCCGTCGCTTTCTGCCGGAGCATTTGAGTTCGATACCTATGGCGGCGACCCAATGATCTGGAGTTTGAGTGAACCGTTCGGTGCACGCACATGGTGGCCGTGTAAGGACTACTCGCATGATAAGCCAGACTCGGCCACGATTTGGATCACGGTCCCCGAGGCCCTGATCGTTGCTTCAAATGGACTCTTGCTGGGTACAGTCGATAACGGCACGACCCTGACCTACAAGTGGCATGAGAAGTACCCGATTGCCACCTACCTGGTCTCGGTAGCCATCCATCCCTATACAGTCTTTTCGGATTACTACCATTACGGACCTACGGACTCGATGGAACTCGCCTACTATGTCTTCCCGGACCATTACAGCGCGGTGCAGGAAAACTACGGTAAGGTGCCCGCCATGATGACGCTCTTTGCCGGTCTCTATGGTGAGTACCCGTTCATAGATGAGAAGTACGGGCATGCTGAATTCACCTGGGGTGGAGGGATGGAGCACCAAACGATCACGAGCCTGGGTGGCTACGGTGAATATCTGATCTGCCACGAGCTTGCTCACATGTGGTGGGGAGACATGATTACGTGTGCAGACTTCCATCACATCTGGCTTAACGAGGGATTCGCCGTTTACAGTGAGGCCCTCTGGGCGGAGGACACCTACGGGTGGGCCGAGTACAAGAACCAGATGGCGTATGCCAAGTACCTCGGTGCGGGGACGATCTATGTACCCGATCTTTCCGACTGGAACAGGATCTTCGACGGCGACCTCACCTATAACAAGGCCTCGTGGATACCCCACATGCTTCGTGGCATAGTCGGTGACTCGGTCTTCTTTGACATTATCCAGACTTACTACGGCAGTCAGTACCAGTATGGATCGTGTACCACCGAGCAGTTCAGGGATATCTGTGAAACGGTCGCGGGCCGCGACTTCGACCAGTTCTTCCACCAGTGGGTCTACGAGGAAGGCTTCCCGTACTATCACTACACCTGGAGTTACGAGGCGATTCCCAGTAGCTATGAGATCTCACTTACGATCCAGCAGCTTCAAGAGAACGAGATTTTCCACATGCCGATCCAGGTGACCGTGACCACGGCAGCCGGCGAGACCACGCTTGTCGTTGAGGACAGTCTGGCCACTCAGGACTTCACGCTCGTTGTCGAGGATGAGCCGATTGCACTCGAGCTCGACAAGGAAGAGTGGATTCTCCGGATGATCTCTGAGGAGATCACCGGTACGTGTTTTGATCGTGGCATCCTGGTTGTGAACGGGGTCCACTGGAACACCTATGGTACTGAGATAACGTCGGCTTATGACGACAGTATCTTCTGGGGTTCGCACGACATAACGTTCTGGGATATATTCCCTGCGCCGAGCGGTGGTTATCCCTCGACACTTCCTAACCCAATCGCACATGGTGCCATACCGGCCGACTCGATCAAGCAATTCTCCTCGGTAGTCTGGGTGGGAAACAACTATTCCGGAGATATCACGTCCTGGTATAACACACCGATAGTGAGCTATCTCAGAGCAGGCGGGAACCTGCTTCTGATGACACGCATGGGTCAGGACTTCGTGTACGAAGCCCTGAGATCCTATCTCGATATCCAGTGGGCAGAAGAGAGGGAGAACACGACACAGAAGGCAACCAGCGTCTACACCGGACTGGTGGATATGCCGAGATCCGGCGGGACGCAGTCTTATAATGCGGTTTTCGACACCTCGCTTGTCGGTGAAGACAGTGAAGTGCTTTTTGTTCAGCTCAACCTCTTCGACCCGCCTCGCGGTTTGGGTGTATGGGCGAATCCTCCCGAGGGGGGAACGATACGAGAGAGCGGCGGCCAGTTTGTGTTTATCTCGGGTCGCCCATACAGGTATGCTCATGATGGGGTGCGAAGCAATACGGAGTATATTCTCACCAACTTCTTCGGTGAGCCCTACGATCCGGCTGGTATTCGGGACGACGAGGTCGCATCTGATCGTATCCAACTCGCCCAGAACACGCCCAACCCGTTCAGCCCCGCGACCAGAATCGCATTCAGTCTGCCGCGTTCGGCGGAGGTGCGGATGTCTGTTTATGATGTTCAGGGGCGCGAGGTCGTGCGACTGGTGGATAACGAGCTCGATGCCGGCAAGCATGCAGTGACATGGAGCGGAAGGGATGCTGACGGCCGGAAGGTTGCGTCGGGTGTTTACTGGTATCTGCTCCAGGCCGACAATCAGGTCAGCAGACGCAAGATGGTATTACTGAAATAAACCCTGGGAGTTGATTGCCGATTACCTGGTGTTCGGGGGTGTGCACTGCACACCCCCGTCCCATTATGGTGTTACCGAAACTCCTAGTCCACTATCACGCCGCCGGTCCCATCTACACAATAGTCTACGCCCGCCACCGGAGGATCGTTCGTCCAGGTGTTGTACAGGGCGAAAACGGTGTGGTCGAGCTCTATCGAGAGTCCGCATGTAGTATTGTTCCTGATAATATTGCCGCCTACCGAGCCGCGCGCACCCCCGCCGAAATCGGGACTGAGGCTGCCGGGTGCAGCTTCATGCCGCACCTGGACTCCCGCGCCATTCCCCTCGATAAGACAGTTCTCCACGAGTGCGTCGCAATCCTCAATTATCTGGATCCCTGTGTTGAAGCCTGTGATGGTGCAGTTCCTGATAATGGCACCGTCGCTGTTGTCAAGAAGCGTGATGCCGTTATCCAGTGTCTGGGCGTCGTCGATTACAAAGTAACAATTCTCGATAACGAGGTCCTGCCCACCCGCGTGCTCGCCGCGGACGATCTCATACCTGGCGCGTTCAGTGACCCTGAGGCTATCCAGACGCACGTTCGAACCCCACACGTATACGATAATCTGGCTCTCGTCGGCGGGTGGGCCCTGCTCAAGGGTGAACTTGCGGAAGGCGGTGCCCGGGCCAGCCGGGTTCATGACCGATTGATACCCACCGGCATGGCCGCGGATTATGCATTGCTCCCAATCCATCCCGGTGATTGTGACGTCCTGTATTCTGCACTCAATCGGGAAGTCTTCACCATTGGCCTCGTCATACACGCCGGGCTGGGCGATGATGGTTTCGCCTGAGTCGACTACCGAAATCGCATGTGTCAGTGACTTAAACGGGAGATTGATGCAGCCGTTGTTGGCGTCAGTTCCATTGACGGCATCAACAAAGAGCTTGTCAAAGGTGACTATGACCATACACGAGTCATATATGGTGGTGTCTTCGACCATGTCACCGGGCTATTCTGCGTGATCTCACCAACCGCCCCATTGCCGTTCTCTATGCCGTTCACATACCAGGTGAGGTTCTTGTTGCTGCCGTTCACTGTGGGAGTGATCTCCCTTGAGTGTCCGACCTCGATATCCATCTGGGCCGGACTGAGTGACACCGCGGTCACCGGCCGGGGGCTCGTATCTCCGCCGTCACCATCACCGCCACATCCGGCCAGGATTAGCGTGCCCGCGAGCGCAAACAGTACAGCCGCCCCAATCATCGCCTTCATTTCGGTCTCCTTTCAGTCCACGATCACTCCGCCCGTGCTCGTGTTGCAGTAGTCTTCACCGGCTACAGGCGGGTCGTTGTCCCAGGTGTTGTACATGGCGAAAATCACGTTATAGGTCTCGTTATACAGGCCGCACTCCACGTTATACATAATCGTGTTACCACCGGTGCCGTTTCTCGCACCCCCTCCCAGGTCGGGAGTGGGGTTGCTACTTGAGCTATGGTAGCAGCACAGGTTTATCCCATAATCGTTCCCTTGAACTGTGCAGTTCTCGACAAGCGGATTGGAATCTGAAGTGACGCGAATACCGTCACGGAACCCTGAGACAGTGCAACCTCGAATGATCGTTCCTGTGTTGCCATCGCTAAAGCTAATCCCCCTGTTCTGACCTATGCCGGATGTCGGTGGTGTAAGGTAGGGAACCTCAAAAACACAGTTCTCAATTATGGCATTCGTTGCGTTTCTTATCTTGATGGGCGCGACGTACGTGCGCTGGGATGTTCGTATGCTGTCTGCCCGAACGTCTTCGCCACGCAAGTAGACATACTCTTCCCACCTCTCCTGGCCCAGATCGACATCTGATTCGAAGGTGAATTTCCTGATCGCGGATCCCGTGTTCTCCAAAGAAACAGCGTATCCCCACTCGTCACTTCCACGGATTACGCAATTAACCCAGTCCTCGCCCTCGAGGGTCACGCCGGCCTTGTGATAGAGCGGGAAGGTCTCGCCATGGTCCGTGTCGTAGACTCCGGGAGCAACCAGCACCGTCCCGTCGGTGTTCACAAGAGCCATGCCCCGGTGCATGGTTTTCACCGGGTCGTGGATATATCCGGTGCCCGTGTCGTCGTTCCCGGTCTCGATATCCACGTGAATTATCAGGAAGGTTACGGTGACCATGCATGAGTCATACTTTGTTGGGTCCGCCACGGATACCGCCCTGATCGCGACCGGAAGGGGGCCGGGCCAGGTGTCGGGCGCGTTATACGTCACTGGACTGTTCTGGCTGATGGTCCCGTACGTGTCATTCCCGTTTTCGATGTCGTTGACGTACCAGGTGAGGGTTTTGTTGTCGCCGCCGGTCACGGTAGCTGTTAGCTCCTCCGTGTATCCGGCCTCAACCTCCATCTCGTGGGAATCCAGGGAAACTGATTGCACGGGGTTCGGACCCGACCCCGCGTCGTCGCCGTCACTCGAGCAGCCATAACAGAGAGCCAGGACGGCGCAAAGGCAAAGAATGAGCAGAGCTTTATACATGACTACCGCAACACAATAGCTCTTCATGATCGAACCTCCTGTCTGATTCGTAGGATACCCCATGGTTGCCACTCCATGGTTGCCACCGTGTGTGCCCCTTGAGGAATACCATGCGGAAACGCACACGTCAAGAGCCGGCTAAGCCGGATGGTGTCACCGAAATTAGAGGATCTTGATCGTGAGGAGGGTGATATCGTCTTCGAGGTGTTCGCTCCCGGTGAAGCTCTGGGTCACCCGTACGATTTCCTGATTGAATGCTTCGGGCGTCATGCCATGGTTTACTTTAAGAAACTCAACGATCCTTTCCTTACCGAACTGCTCTCCGGTCTTTTCGATGGCTGCTTCCCAGAGACCATCCGTATAGAGGAAGAGTGTGTCGCCGCTTTCGAGCTTGATCTCTGAACCTTCCCAGGTGAAGGAGGGGATAACGCCGAGGGGCGGGCCACCCCTTGAGAGTTCAACGATCGATCCATCCGTCCGGCGTACAAGTGGTGGCAGGTGCCCGGCATTGCAACACGAGAACTTCTTGCTCTTGAGGTCGAGAATTCCATAACAGAAGGTCACGAACCGGCCCTCGGTGAAAACATCCGCTGCAATCGTGTTGAGTTTGATTACGAGCTCTGCGGGGGAATCATTCTCCGACGCAAGTCTCCGGACGCTGGACTGGAGATTGGACATGAGGAGCGCTCCCGAGATTCCCTTACCCGATACGTCTCCTATGAGAAGTGCAATCTTCTCATCACCCAGGTCCAGCACGTCATAGTAGTCCCCACCGATTGCTTTACACGGTATCTGGAAACCGGCAATCTCCACTCCGGGCACGCTCGGCATCTCCTCAGGCTGGAGATTCTGCTGGATTTGATGAGCGGTCTTGAGGTCGGAGGATATCTCCATGAGTTCCTCTTCCTGCTCGGCGGACTTAAGACGCGTAGCCCAGTAACTGAGTAGTATCCCTACTGCGGCTGACACCAGCACGGCGGTGAGGAGTTTTGCGGTCGGAAGTATGGTGAGCCCCATGGCGATAACGCCAACCCCGCACACAAAAATGCCGACCAGGATCGCGAGAATCAGCCCTACACCAAGGGCCAGACGTCTCCCCGATACCACAACGGATCCAATCAGCACCATCAAAGATCCAAGCAGGAGGGAGGGGCCAAACCCCATCGTAGTGATCAGATTCCTTGTGATCAGAGTCTGGGCCGCGTACGCCAGGATGAAGACCCCGGGTAACATCTTGCTTGAACTTTCATCCTGGAGCCCGGCAACGGGCACCCGGTATATGTCGCTAACGCTGTTTTCGATAACACCGATCAGGGCTATGCGGTCGCGTACGAGGTCTCTCCAGCTGTCTCCCTTGAGCAGGTCCGCGTATGTGATAACCTCAAAACCCTTTTCCGGTGAGGAATAGTCAATATAGAAAGGCTCGCCCGATCTCCTGCCCGGCATGTCCGTTCCCAAGGACGCTGCGGCAATGGCGGCCGGCATGGATTGGAGCCACCTGCCCTGGAATTCCCTGCCATAGTAGGCACGTCTGACGGTCTGGTCATGGTCGAGCGGCATGTTTACGATGCCTACGCCATAGAGCGACGACGGAATACCCTCAGATGGCAGTGCCAACCGCTCTTCCCGGATGGTCGCGCCAGTCTGTTTTACCGAGAGAGACCGTCTCTCGATCACTGCAGCCAGCATTATGGCACCGGCCGAGTCCATAGCGGATACAAAGGGGTCAACATCGAGATCCGGACTCAGCTGGTCAAACAGGATATCGAAAGCTATGAGTTTCGCCCCTGCATCCGTGAGCCGCCGTACCGCCTGTCCGTGCTCCGACACATGCGCCGAGATCGGAAACTCGGGCGGGGGAAAGCTATGGTCCCTTGAGTACTTGTCAATGGCGATAACGACTATGTCCGACCCCGGCCCGTTTCCGGATCTCGCATTGAGCCCGAGATCGTATACAGCCCGGTCGAGTGAAGCGAACCAGTCGTACTGAAGAGCGAGGATGACAAAGAGGATTCCAACAGCCATGACAGCTGCCGTGCGGATTACTCTGTTTATAATCAGCTTACGCATTTGGTTTGCTCTTGCCTATTCCGCGCCGGTCATCGTCAGTGCATTCTTGTAATCACGGAAGGCATCCTCTGTAAGCCCCATGGCCTCGTACACCTGAGCCCGGAGATTGTATCCCTGGCGGTCAAGCTCCTGATCACCATAACGGGACTTGATGAGATCCAGAGCCTGCCTGTAGAGTTTCGATCCCAGACAGATCCTCACTTTGATTGAGGTAGCAAGCGCGGGATCGGAAACCGCCGAATCGGTCTCTCTGACGGCATCACGAAAACCGGATTGCTCAGCCCGCTCGAGAATCCGAAACTCGGCCGCCCTCGATCTCAAGGAGGAGTTGCCGACCAGCGCCTCGACCATCCAGTAATAGACTGAACCGGGTCTGAATTCGCAATACTCTCCCGGGCACCGGATGCCGGAGTCGGAAGTCGTCCCCTGCCAGAGCAGCTCCTCCGAATCATATACGGATACCCTGTAGAGCCGTACGCCCTCCACCTTGCGCCACTTGAAATGCTTCGGAATCTCGAGAAGTCCTGAGTACGGGGCCGGATCGATGAGAACCGGTAGGGTTGTCTTTGTCTCGCCGGCGGCTGTGGCAACCCGTGTAGCCATCACGGCCTCAGTCTGGCCTTCCTCCGCTCCGAACAGGAGATCAATCACACCTGAGCTGAGATTAGCCAGTACACTCCCGCCCTGATCACCCGCATCCAGTTTGATCTCAATAGTAGTAGGGCCCGTGAACTTTCGCACGGTGTTGTCACTCATTGCCAGGACCAGGATACCGCCACTCTGGACGTTGAGCCTCTCGCCGACGGTGACCAGATCACCGGGTTTGAGGACCCTGATCGCGCCACCGGACGTCGTCGATTCCGCGGTTCCTTCTACCTCCATCACCTTGGCCCCGACCGGCACGCCGGATGATTCCTCCTCAGCATAACAGACCGCTTGACCGCCAAGCACCATAACAATCAAACCTATGGTAAGAATTGTCGACGATCTCATGTTCTCCTACCTCCAGGTGAAAGGATGATCAACTTTCTCCAATTGTATCCTGCGTACAGTTCCAGGTAAAGTCTCATCTACCTACAACAAATACCGGTCGGGGCATGGTAACGTTGGTCCAATAACGCCGAGATCTGCAGATTGCCTACATTATAAGTGGTGAAATATCACTCAGGTGAGATAATTGAAGATAGTGTCACCGGAATTAGGGAACCTGGGTGTGGGTGGGGGGTTAAAATCGGGTGTGAGACAGGAGTAGTATAGATAGTGGACCCTAGGGAAAGGAGATCGGAGAGATGGAGATGATCCACAGCAGATTCAAGATCCTGCCCCTGCTTCTAGCGGTATTCGTGCTTAGCGCGGCTGCTGCAACCTATGCAGGAGAGCAGGCCTATCTGGGTGTGATGCTTCAACCACTTACGGTTGACCTCAAAGAGGCTATGGATGTTAAGCGGGACCTGCGCGGTGTGCTAATAAGTGAAGTCATCGATGAGAGCCCCGCCGACGCATACGGTCTCATGGACGGTGACATTATAATCGACATCGGGGGAGAAGAGATTGCGACCGTGAAGGGCGCTGTCGCGGCGATCAAGGCCTATGCCCCGGGTGAAGAGGTCAAAGTCGTCGTCCTCCGGGACGGGGATATGAAGAAGGTCGTCGCGGTCACGCTGGGTGAGCGGGGGGACGACGAGAAGGTGTTAGAGAAGTTTCATTTCGAGTCGCTCCCAGATATAGGTCGTCACTTCGAAGGTTTCGGCGAGTGCTTCCATGGAGAGCCTCAGGGCTTTCTCGGTGTAAGGATCGAAAACATCTCCACTTCGGACCTCGGAGCCTACTTCGGTGTGGACAGACGCGAGGGCGTGCTTGTGGTTGAGGTAGTCGAAGACAGTCCCGCGGAGGAGGCAGGTGTCCTGGCCGGGGATATCATCCTGAAGGTCGAAGGGAAGGAAGTCACAAGCGCTGACAAGCTGGTCAAGTACATCAGGAAGTACGAACCCGGTGATGAAGTGGACTTGACCATCAAGAGGAAGCGCCGCACCAAGACTGTCGAAGTTGAGTTGGGAGATGCAAAAACCTGCGGGCATGCAAAAGTCATCAAGAAGGGTCACAGGGCCCCGGGCAAGTGCAACATAGAGAAGATCAAACTCCCGGACGTCGAGAAGATCCGGAAGAAGATCAAGGTTCTTGAGGAAGACGGCCATATCAGGGTTCATACATACGGCGATGATGACATGGAGGACATCGAAATCTTCGGCCTCGACTCTGACGAGTTTGAGGATGATATGGAACAGCTGGAAGAGGAAATGAAAGAGCTCAAGCAGGAATTGAAAAAGCTAAAGAAGGAGCTCAAGAAACTCAGCGACCGGTAGCTCTCCTACCAGATTTATGTGTGTGGGTGGCGGTTATGAGCCCTGCCTTGTAGGCGAAGCCCTTGAAGGTGGGGCTCCTGTCATTGTGACACGTGGTGCAGGTGGTCGAATCGACGGCGACGAGCCCGAGCTCCCGGCTGAGGTCTGGCTGTCTCATCACCGAGGATCTTGAGTAAAGCGATCCGGCGCCGTGACAGACCTCGCACTGGACGCCGGCGAGATCGATGAAGTTGCCCTCTGCGCCGTAGCCACCGTCACCAAAACCGGTGGTGTGGCATCTGAGACAAGTAGAGTCTTTAGCTTCTTCTGCTTTGAGTGCAGAGAAGGATCGGGCATGGATGGTGGTTTTCCACGAGTTGTAGGTCTCAAGGTGGCAGACCTTGCACTTGCCGGCCCCGACATAGGAGGGTGTGGGATGTTCTACTTCTTTTTCTTTGCTGGGCCAGGCAACCAGCACAATGCTGATCACCACGAATGCCAGTATGAGGGATGCCCGTTTCATTTAAACCTCACCGATGCCATACATATTAAGGCTTGCGGTGATTTCCATTGTCAAGACATAATTGGAACAGGAGGTAGTCGGTGACCCAATTAAGTTGGGCTTCGTCATTCGTCTGCCGATAGAGATACTAACTATGAAACTCAAGGTCGTCATCACGCTGCTGATTCTTCTCACCTGTTGTCTCATGGATATCCGGGCGGACGATCTTCCAGGCAGGGAGATCTGGCTGCCCGAATCCGAGGTCAAGGACAGGTTCTACAGCTACCTGATCGGGCTGATTCAGGCCGACACCTGCGGGGTGCTCCTTGCGAGTGATCTGGAGAGAGTACTAAACGATTACCGCGGTAAGACCTCAATACCTTTTGAGACGATCAAGGATATCAGAAGGGAGTGTGATGGGGGAGAGGGCGGCAGGGAGATTTCGGTTTCATTCAGGGAAGAGCTGAAGACACCTGTGCCCTACAGCATACTCGGTTACCATCCCGGCTCGGTGACGGCCAGTCCAACCGTGCGGTTCATTGAGTACGGTATCCCTGCGAAAACACTAAGGTGGAGCAGGAATCAGGCAGTCGAGCTAACCGAGATCCATGTCTTTGCGATATGCGAGGGGTGGGCCGTTGTTGATATCCACGCCTGGCTGGATAAGCTCCTGGGTGGCATGCTCGATGACACACGGCTTGTCGTGATGGCGCTGTTCAAGTGCAACGGAGATTGGCACGGGCTTGCCGCAGGCTATGATCCTTCGGGTGACGGCCGGTCCGGTATATTCAATTTCAACCAGAACAAGATACTTTTTCCCACACCACGTGAGCTACGCATGTTAGGGCCCTACTTCAGGAACTTTGTCACACGCGTGAAGCGTGTCCGGGTTCCCATGCCCCCGGAAGACAAATGGACTACTGTAGGTTCGGCAGACTATCGTGGCAACCTTGCCACGAAAGCCTACCCTCAGCCATAGTGCCTGGTTGTGTCACACGCGGCGTCGTCAGACTTGGAGCTCAAAAAGACCGAGAACTTCCTAACAATGTCTTCTGTCCCACAATATGGACAAATAACGTTCCCATCCTTGACGTCGATCTCAATGTTTTCGAACACTCTGTCACACCGACTGCATCGATATTCTCTGATTGGCAACTTCAAAACCTCCTCGTGCGTGTATTGTGACGCAGTATCGGCCAAAAGGTTTCATGTTGACCCTGAAAACATGAGGTTCTAAAGTATGTTGAGACAAACTCTATAGTGGAGGTGATGATGGCAAGACCTCTCGTCGTATTCGAGGACGCCGGATTCTCGAACCTTTTTCCCCTGACCCTGACGAGACCCGTATTCGATCTCGTATGCGGAATGTCATCGCTGGCCGAGAAGGTGGTCGCCGGTGTTGGCAGACCCTCAATCGGGTTCCACCTGAGAGACTATCTGGCGCCCGGTTGTGACGGGGCGGTCACGTCCTACAGGGAACTGTGTCAAGGACATGACATGCTCACCCTGATAAACGGGAGGATGATTTTCAGTGCCGGTCTGCTCGAGCGGATCGAACCTTCCTGGCCGGGCAGGTACGTCTGCTGCGGAAGCACCGTTGTAGCTAACCTTTCCACCGGCCACATAGAAAAGCTCGACGGGCTCATCGGGCAGCCGCTTACCGAGGCCGTGTTTGCAGATCTGCCTGCGCGCAATCTCGACGTCGGTCTGGTTTCGTTTCCCTGGGATCTGGTTGAGCTCAACGGCGAGGAATTAGGCAAGGATTTTGCATCGGTGGGAGGGAGTAAGATCGAAACCGAACCTTCCCCGATGGTGCACATGGTCGCAGAGGAGAACGTCAGGATCGGGAAGAACGTAAGGATAAGTCCCGGAGTCGTGATTGATGCCGGGAGCGGACCGGTGAGCATAGCCGACGAAGTGGTGGTGATGGCGAACGCTTCACTTGAGGGCCCTCTCCATATCGGCCGGGGAAGCATCATAAAGATGGGTGCTAAGATCTATGGCGGCACAACGATCGGACCGGTCTCAAAGATCGGTGGTGAGGTGGCTGAGACCGTAGTCCAGGGATACGTGAACAAACAGCACGAGGGATTTCTGGGACATTCATACATCGGCGAGTGGGTAAACCTCGGCGCAGGCACAGATACCAGCGATATGAAGAACAACTACTCACCCGTCAGAGTTGCTGTCGCCGGAAAGCTTGTTGATTCGGGCGAGCTCTTTGTGGGTCTCTTCATGGGTGACCATTCCAAAACCGGAATCGGGACCGTATTTAACACCGGTACCGTGGTTGGTGCGTGTTGCAATATCTTCGGGGCCGACTATCCTCCCAAGTTTGTACCGTCATTTGCCTGGGGTGGTGCCTCAGGCTTTAAGGAGCACGATCTTAAAAAGGCAATCGAGACGGCCGGGAGGGCGATGGGGAGAAGAGGTCACACTCTTGATGCGGAGGTTGAAGCGGTGCTGAGGAAGGTTTTTGATCTCACGGCCGGCGAGCGGCATGCATTCTTTGGTTGACACCAGGCCGGGAAACATCGTTAACCTGTTTGAATAAAGTGATGTGAGGTGGATGATTGGCTGACAAGCACTCTCATGACGGCCCCCCGGGTAGCGAGTGCCCGGAATGCGGGAAGAAGATACCGCATGACAGTAAAAGCTGCCCCGAGTGCGGGCTGACCCTTCCTATGACCGATGCCACGCTGATATCCGGCCGGCCCCCGGCCGACGATTCCGCTTCGACCATGGCCGGGGATTCGAATTCAACCCTGGCCGGGGATTCCCCCGGTGGTCCCGGTGAAAAGGCAATGACCGCCGGCGCCGTGCTGGGAGACCGCTACGAGATTCTGGACGTGATCGGCCAGGGCGGGATGGGGTGGGTCTACAAGGCCAGGGACAGGCAGATCGATCGGGTTGTCGCCCTCAAGGTGATAAGGAAGGAACTGGCGGGGGATGAGACGATCATCAAACGCTTCAAGGACGAGATCATCCTCGCCAGGAAAGTCACCCACAAGAACGTCTTGAGAATCTATGACATCGCTGAGGCCGAGGGCGTCAAGTTCATGTCGATGCCCTTCATCGAGGGCAAGGATCTCAAAGCGATCATCACCGAACAGGGCCCCCTGGATATCGATGAGGCCGTTCGGATCGCATCACAGGTGCTTGAGGCGCTTAAGAGCGCTCATGACGCGGGGGTGATTCACAGGGATCTTAAACCTCAGAACATAATGATAGATCAGGAGGGAACCGTCAGCGTCGCGGATTTCGGTATTGCCAAGAGCGCAGATGCCGGCGGTATGACCGTGACAGGCCAGATCGTCGGTACGCCGGAATACATGTCGCCCGAGCAGGCCGAAGGCAAGGAGGTTGACTTCAGAACCGATCTCTATTCCTTCGGTCTTGTGCTTTACGAAATGTTGACGGGAGATGTTCCGTTTAAGGCGGACAGTATCATCTCGACCCTGATGCTGCGCCTGAGGGAACCTCCCAAGCCGCCTTCCACCGTAAGGGCGGAGGTCCCGCAATGGCTTGACAGGATGACCATGAAGTCCATCGAGCGCAGTGCCGAGGACCGGTACGCGACGGCGGATGAGATCCTTGCCGATATCGAGACCCAGACCGTGAAGATCCGGCGGAAGGTCAAACCACGGACACTGGCCATTATCGGGGTCGCGGTCGTTGCGGCAGCCGTTGTGGCGTTCTTTGGCATCCTCAAGCCCAGGGTCGTGCTTGAAGAGGGACGAACCTACGTGGCGGTGCTGCCGTTTGAAAACATGACCGGTGATGAGGAGCTCGACTGGTTGGCCCTTGGTATCCCCGACAACCTCACCACCGATCTCGGCCAGTCGAAGTTCTTCCGGGTGATGAGTTTTGAACGTCTGAGGCATGCGGCCGCCGACATAGGTGTGGATTTCACCGACCTGGACACACCCGAAGCAATGGGCATGCTTGCCCAGGCGACGGATCTTGATGCCGTTGCGACGGGCAGTTACTTCAAGGCCGGTGACGATTTGAGAATAACGATGAAGATCCAGAACCCCAACGACCAGGAGCTGATCGGCTCCAAGATAGTACAGGACACCGAGGAGGCCGTGCTTAACCTGATCGACCAGTTGACGACGGAGACCAAGCTGATCTTCAAACTGACCCAGGAAGAGATCGATGAAGACCTCGACAGAGCGGTCGGGCTCCAGAGGACACGATCGGTAACTGCTGCCTCGTCCTTTACCCGGGGCCAGGAGCATACTTACGAAGGCTCGCATCTTGAGGCCGCACAGGCATTCGAGGCGGCTATAGCGGCGGATGAGAATTTTGCAATGGCTTACGCCAAGGCAAGCGAGGCATACAAGATCCTCGGTTACGATGAGAAGGCGGAGAGCCTGTCCTTGATCGCGGTTGATAAGGTTGTGAAGCTGATAGACAGAGTACCGGCGGCTGACCGGACCTTTATCCTCGCCAATCACGGTGGTGTCACATACAACGCCGAATACGCAATCGAATCCTATAAGGAGTTCATCGAGACCTACCCGGATGATCCGGAGGGTTATTACAAGATGGGTATGACCTATTACACCATAAGCGAGTGGGACCTTGCGATAGAGAATCTCCGGGAAGCGCTCGAACTAGATCCCAAGTTCGGATCGGCCAGGTTCGAGCTCGGGAAGGTTCTCATAAGGAAGAACGATCTCGAAGCTGCACTCGTGGAGCTCAGGGAGGCGGCCGAGTTCTATGCCGCCATAGGGAACAGAGAGGGCGAAGCAGCGGTACTTAATGCACTGGGCGTGGTGCACAAGCGCAGGAACGAGTTCGAGGAGGCGATATCCTACTATCAATCATCCATAGAACTCAAGGAAGAGCTGGGAGACAGGCGTGGTGTTGCTGCAAGTCTCGGAAACCTCGGGCTCGTCTACAAACTGATGGGCAAGCGAGACGAGGCTCTGGATGTACTGGAGAGATCGCTCGAGATCCGGAGGGAAATAGGCGACAAGGTCGGCACCTCAACTGCTCTCAATAAGATCGGTCAGATCTACCAGAACGATGGCAGGTATGATGAAGCGCTTTCTTACTTCGAGAGAAGCTTTGAGACAAGAGAGGAGATCGGCGCGAAGGACCTTATGGCCTCGTCGCTCTCCGACAGGGGTTATGTCTATTCCATAATGGGTGACTATAACAGGGCCTTCGAAATGGACTCGATGGCACTCGCACTCCGGACTGAAATAGGAGATGTGCGGGGTGAATCGGAGAGCCTCCGGAATATCGCGGAGACGCTCATGGCACGCGGCCGGTTCGAAGACGCGGGCGTCAGACTGAGACAGGCGCTGTCGATAGACATTTCGCTGGCCGATACACGGCTGCTTGCGAATGACGACCTGGCGCTGGGCGCTCACTGTCTGGCACGCGGCAAGGCCGACAGTGCGATCGGCTACCTGTCCAGTGCAATTGAGGTGCTTGTGTCCTTGGAAAACACACCCACGACAGGTGTCGCAAGGAGTATCCTCGGGGAGGCGTATCTGCTTAAGGATGACTACAGCCGGGCCCTTGTCAATCTCGACCAGGCGCTTGAAACGGCAAGCCTTATCAGCCAGGAAGAGCTGGCGGTAGACGCGGCTCTCGGTAAGGGACTTCTCTTTCATGAGATCGGGTACCAGCCGGGCTGTGATTCCATCCTGGCCATTCTCGATCGATATAACGAGAGTACCCTGCCCTTCCAGGCCAGGTGCAGGCTTACGCTGAGCAGGGCGTGCCGGACATGTGCCGCGGGGCAGCTGGCCGAAACGGAGGAACTCGTCGGTCAACTGAAGGATGTGACAGGCACCGACTACGTGAGATGCAGGGTACGGGGATTACTGGTTGTAGCACGGGCAACGGTTGACAACGGTACTCCCGAAGAGGCCGAGCAGACCCTGAATAATGTAATCGCCGAGGCCCGGCGGTACTCACTGCGTGATATCGAGAGTGAAGCCCTCTGGCTCCTGGCAGGTGTACTCTCCGGTCAAGGGAGAGTCGACGCTGCTATGGAGTCATGCGATGAGGCCCTTGGAATAGCCGCCGCGCTGGGACTTGCGCAGTACGAAGCACTTGTTACGTGTGGCGATGTTCGTATGAAGGCCGGTGATGATGCAGGGGCGGCAGCATTCTTTACACGGGCCCTTGACGAGGCCGTTTCGGTCTACGAGAATACCTGTCCCCCCAGGTTACGCAGTTACTATGTTGAGCAAAAACACATACCTCACTATCTGGATCTCCTAAATGACCTTCCCACCGAGGCGGGCGTTAGCCCCCAACCGCGCGACTATGACCGCATATTTGGGTTGCATTAGATACCCAGACGTGGTAAGCTTCAAAATGCAACTATAGCGCTTACCTTTTACAATGTATGTATGCGTATGCAGACTATGCAGACTGCACAAGGGGGTTCGGGATGAGACGATCATTTGCTATTGGGGTTGTTGTTGTATTGGCGCTTGTGGCATCCGCACATGCTGACTTCAACCAGACTGGTACGATACCCTCACCGTGGCCGCCCTCATCCGGCGTCGCCGGAGTGAGCGGGCTTTCGAGTGCGGGGGCCGACCTCTTTGTCGTTGTCGAAACTCAATGGAAATCCTACCTCTATCTGATTACACCCGACGATGGGGACGTCTTACGGGATACTAAGTTCACCCACCATGTTCCGGGTTGTCCGGGACAGCGTCCGAAATTCTTGTCAGGTACGGTGTATGATCTAGACCAGGACCTGTACCTGATAGGAGACGCGTGCGGCGAACTGCTCGAGATAGTTTTCGGCGCTGCGGATACCTATATCTCCCACAACTATCACCTGGACGGGGTTGATGTTCCAGAAGGAGTAGTCTTTGATGGTGATACGCTTTATGTGCTGGACTGGTCTGATGACACGCTTGTTAAGGCTGTCGGCGCTACCGTGATCGATGAGTATAGCCTTCTGGATATCGACGGGCCGACGGGGCTGGCTCTCTACCGGGGTAATCTTTTTGTGGTAAGCTCGGCCAATGACAGCACGGTTTTCGAGATCACGAAGCAAGGGGCACTGGTGACGGCCCATCATGTGGAGGCCCTGGCGGGCACTTCGCCCTTAAGCCTGACCTTCCACAACGACCTGCTCTACGTGGGTTCCGAATCCGACAGTATACTTATCTTCGAGGAAGAGGGGATCTGGGTTCCGGAAGGCGATGATGTTCCGGTCGAAGTCGTACCGGGTGAGCTGACCGTGGACTTTGACAGCGTACCCCAACCCGGCTGGTTATATGTGGATGTCTTCTACACCCAGATTTGTCCGGCGCCTGTTGATGTCCAGCTCTATCCTCCTTTCTACGACCTGACGACCACTGCGCAGTTCGATTATGTGGCCACCACGGAACTCACCTTCACGGACTCCTTCTTGCCGCCGGGCTTCGATATCCGTGATCTGAGGATATTCAGACGACCCTCGGGTCCATGCCTGGAATACGTGGACGTAACGGTTCTGGAAGTTGAGGTCATAGAGACTTTCAGAAGCCTGATGCGGAGCCAATCGGAGGATGATGAGTTCTCCGTCTTTGCACTGGGAATAGACTTGAGGCGACCGCGACCGGTCGTGGAGCTTAAGTTAGCCGATTTGCGGAATGTCATAGTCTCCAACGTGGGTGTGATCCCACCGGCTGTCTATGACGAGATCATAGGCAAGCTGGATGAGGCTGAGTCAGCTTACTACCGGGGCTCTACGTTAGAGGCCGAGGCTCTTGTCCAGGAAATCGCAGACATCGTTCACGCCGTTCCCGCAATCCCACACACCTATGACGGCACACCGGGGAGCAATGTTGCGGGTGGCATCATGGCAAGATCTCACACGCTTGCTTTCAGTCTGAGATTCTCCGATGGAGAACGCCTTGAGACGCTGGCTGAGATCGAGCCTGACAACATACTTATCGGGTTGGAAAGCCCGTGGGTGGCCGCTTATGTCGAAGTGCCGGAAGGCTTCGATGCTTCCCAGGTCGACGCTTCCAACATCTACCTTGACGGCGTAGTACAGGCAGTACCGGATTCGGTGCTGGCCGTCGATTACGACTTGGATGGCGAGGCTGAGGTAAGAGCGTTGTTCGTTCGGCACGACGTTGAGGATCTCTTAACTGAATCCGGCCCGACGATGCTGAGGCTCACAGGCTTCATAGACGGCTTCGAATTGGGTGCCGATCCAGAAGTCACCGTTTATGTGCCGGTTGTTGAGCTCATGGGAGAGGGTCCGTTTGAGAGTGGGGGCAGTTACAGGGTCACATGGCCTGCACTCTTCGAGGAGCCGACTATCACTTACACGCTTGACTATTCACTCGACGCTGGACTGACATGGGTTAAGGTTGTTGAGGATCTAAAGAGTCCGAGCCACCTCTGGGAGATCCCGGATGCTGAGACCGAGGCAGGAATGCTCAGGGTGCGTGTGTTCGATGCCGAAATCCAGATCATGACAATCCAGAGCGGGACATTCACCATTACATCCCTTGCCGGTCTCATAGATGGTGCAGATGGCTATATCGACAGGCTGGCAATCAGCCCCAACCCGTCGAGTTCATCGTTCAGGATACATCTGGCACCCTCGGGAGATCAGCCCATCTCTGTAAGGATATACTCGGTCACAGGTGAACTGGTGAGAACGCTTGTTGAGAACAAGATTGTCGACAGCGGTTACAGCGTTACCTGGGACGGTTCAAATGCTCACGGTCTTCGGGTTGCCACCGGGACGTATTTCGTGGTGCTTGCTGAAGGTGAGCATAAGACAGCAAGGAAACTGATACTGCATAGGTAGCCACATGAAGAGCGGCGTTGCGTCTCGCGGCGCAACGCCGCTATAACCCCTGAAATCCCTTGAAGTAAGGCATCCTCTATGGTAAACTGGGAGCGTTGTACAATTGTAACTGCGTGAGTTGCTCTTCACCTTCTTCAAGGGGGACGTACGGTGCGACTGTCTATCGGTGTGAGTTTTGTCTTAGTTCTTGCAGTATTGGCTTCTGCCCAGGCCGACGATATGATCCTTGTGGGAACACTTCCGACTCCAGGCTACACAGTTCGTCTTCAAGGTCTCGATATGGCCGACGGGAACATATTCGCCGTGGCCGACCTTCCGGGCAAGTTCTCTTGTCTGGCCATGATCAATCGTTGGACAGGTGCTTCAAATGATACATGTTTTTCCAGGTGGATCAATGCCTGCGATGGCGATTCACTGAATTTCAGGGCGAACGCCTACATTTCCTCGGACTGCCCGGGATGTGGTGATTACGTGGCTGCCGATGAGTGTGGCGCGCTGGTGAGATACATTTGGAACCCGGATGTCGGCGTCGACACGGCACAGTCCTTCATACCGTCAACGATGACTGAGGACCACGCAACAGGGCTCGTGTTCAGAGGCGGTTTCTACTATGCCCTGGAACCCGATGAGAATGAGATCCATAAGATTGACCGTTACACGCTTGTGACGGACGATGTGATAACGTATCCGGTGTACATCGAGGTTGGCTCCGGCCTAACCTTCTACGGAGACAACTTCCTCCTTGTATCCTCGGCGCTGGACAGCCTTTATGAAATAAACATGTCCGGGGTCGTGGTCGCAGCATATGGACTGCCCGGCACCACGGCATATCCTACCGGGGTCACCGTGATAGGGGATTCGGTTTACGTGTGTTCACAGGACACGCTGATCAAGATCTACGTGTTTGCTGAAAGTTACAGCGAGCCAGTGCCGACAGGTACTGGGGTAGAGGTGGAGGTGGTGCCCGGCGAGGCGGTTGTCGTCTTTGATGAAGTCACCGAGGCGGGATCGCTACATGTTCATGTCAGCGTATCTCAGCCGTGCCCTCCGCCGGCAGGTGTCACGTTCTTGTCGGATTTCTATGACATGACAACGGATGTGACTTTTGAATACATAGCCGCAGTGGCCCTGACGTCGCAGGATGAACTGCCCGAGGGTGTTAAGCTCAAGAACGTACGCGTGTTTAAGCGTCCATCGGGTCTGTCCTGTGAACCCTGGAGAGACGTCTCGGTGGCACCTGCAGAGACCTTTGAGGACCCTAAGGATGCTGCCCTGAGAGCGCTCACGCGGATGCAGTCGGAAGATGACGAGTTCTCCATGTTTGCGCTCGCTGAGGATAAGAGGAATCGGAAACAAGTCATTCTTCTCAAGTTCACTTACCTTGATAGTGCCGTGATTGGAAACCAGAGTTCCATCCCGAACGAAGTCTACAACCAGATGTTGGTACGGATCACAGCGGCCAAGCATGCTACTGCCACATTCAAGTTCGCTCGCGCGGCGAGGCTCATTGACCGGGTTGCGGCAATAGCCCGGGCCGCAGGGGAGATTCCGCACACGTATGATCCGGATGGGATGGTCGAGAACGTAGCCGGCCAGATAATCGGCCGCGCCCATACCCTCTCCTTCAGCTTGAGGGAACTGCTCAAGGATGACCAGGTAGGACCGGCGCCCTTCCACGGGAAGACCACTCCGGAGATACCTGCCGGAGAGTTTGCTCCAAAACTCGGGTTGACTCCCAACCCGGCGGTTTCAGGGTGTACTATAACGCTCTCGGGGGAGAGCAACAAACCTGTGAATCTGAACGTCTACTCGGTAACCGGCGAGCTGGTCAAAACACTGCTTGAAGGGGAGGCGGTGACCGGCAGCCGCAGCATCAGGTGGGACGGACACAACAACCATGGCGAGCCAGTCGCGGCCGGAACCTACTTTGTTGTGGTGAAGTATGGGGATCAGCTGACGACACAGAAGGTGATTCTAAATAGATAAGATGAATTAGTTTCTCTTGAGAACGATGAGGGTCATGTCGTCCGAGTATGGGCGGTCCTGCCTGAACTGGTCGACTGCGGAGAAGATGGCGCCCCTGATGCCCTGGGCATCCTCCGACGCTGTGGCTGCCAGCACTTCCTCCAGTCGCTCTTCGCCGAACATGTCACCGTCCCCGTTCATGCATTCTGTTATGCCGTCGCTATAAAGAATCAGCACATCACCGGGACCGAGTTCAGCCTCTGAGGTCCCGTAGGCGATCTCCGGCAGGATGCCCAGCGGCATCCCGCTCACCTCCAGGCAAGAGATTTCACCTGAGGTTCTGCGTAACATGGGAGGGTTGTGCCCCGCATTTGAATACCGGATCTTGTGCGCGACCGGGTCGAGAATGAGATAGAACAGCGTTATGAATCGTCCCTCGCCGACGCGGCTGATCAGGTCGGAGTTCAGCTTGCCGACCAACTGGGAGGGATCGATACCCTCAGCAGCCCGGAGCCTGAGCAATGCCTGGAGACTCGACATCAGCATTGCGGCTCCTATCCCCTTACCGGATACATCGGCTATAGCCATGCCCGTATTTTCTCCTGCGGGCACTACATCATAGTAGTCACCGCCAACCTCCGTGCAAGGGCGGTTGAAAGCCGAGATATCATATCCCTGGACATCGGGAATCTCCGACGGGAACAAGCCGGTCTGGATCTCGATTGCGATTTCGAGTTCGGCATCAAGTCTTTGCTTATCGCGGGCGATGTCGGCAAGCATCACATTTTCGATCTTCTCCGCGATCATCCCCGAGAGTGTCGAGAAGAACAGGAGGTCGATATCGGCGAACTGGCGGTCGGGCTCGGTCGTATCGACATACAAAACTCCAACCGTCTTCTCGCCGTTCCACAGCGGTGTGCAAATAGCCGATCTTATCCTGAGGCTGGCTATACTCTCGCTCATCTTGAGGCTGTCATCGCCGGAGACATCCTTGATCAGAATAGCCTGGTTCTCCTCAATGGCCTTTGTCGCTATCGACTTGCTTATCGCAAATGTGGTTTGTGTTCTTGTTCTCGAAAGATATGCCCGGGGTACAAGCTCACCCTCGTCGTCCCGGAGCATGATGGCCGCTCTTTCCGCACTGGTCCTTTTCACGCAAAGGCTCAGAACGGAATCCAGCAGACCCTCCAGTGGCTTGTCCTGGACTATCTGCCTCGCTATGTCCGCGACTGTCTCGAGAAGTACGATGGGTGCCATCATCTTTTTCTGGGGTGGAGAAGGTGCTGAAAGACTCATGGTTGAAGATGGGGAGGCATCGTCGGTCTGTTCCTTGAGGAACGAGAACTTCTCGGACGGCTCGTATATGATTCTCGAATTCCCTATCCCGATCGTATCGCCGGGGGAAAGTTCCCTGAGCCCGGATGTCTTCTCGCCGTTTACGAGCGTTCCGTTCCGGCTCCCGGTGTCCTGCACGCTGTAGGAGCCGTCGGTCCGCAGGATCTCTGCATGCCTTCGCGAGACCACGGGCTCGTCGATGCAGATCTCACTCTCGGGGATCCGGCCGATCCTGAGCACCTTCTTCTCGGTGGATACGAGCTTCTGCTCACCCGTGCCGAGTATCACTAGAAATGATGCCAACAGTCACACCTCTCGCTGAGTGTTCCTGAACAGGTTATTCGCTTGGGCCTCTGCCGTCAAGCTCTTGGAATTATGACTCGGGATACGGGCTTAACCACAGTGGTGCCGGAGCCGGGAAATTGCAGAGCGCCGCGGCGGTGTTAGATACCCGCAATCGTTGGGGCCAAATCGTTGGGGTCAGGTTTGCAATTCCTGGGGTCAGAGCTCAAAAATTGCGCGCGGTGAAACCTGCCGCGCAATTTTTGAGCTCTGACCCCCCTCAGAATTGCAAGCCTGACCCCTCTATAATTAGCGGATCATCACGAACTTGGATGTGACGGCCCTACTGCCGTGTGAAAGCTTAATGAAGTAGATGCCCGAAGGTGCGACCGCGCCACTCACGAGCCGGCCGTCCCAGGTCAAGGTGGTGCCTGAAAGGAAAGACTCCGTTACCGGCAGGTTCCTGACCAGTCTTCCGGAAGCATCATAAATCTTAAGCGCTATCTCGGCATCGATACCGGCGGCGGCCGGTAGGGAATACCGTATGACCGCATCTCCGGTGACCGGGTTCGGTGTTACCCCGACCATCAGATTTGCTGCGAGGCCACGGCCGTCGGCAACACCCGAAAGTTCACCGTCCACGTTGATTGATCCAAGATATGGCAGATAGCCGTTCTTGGTTGCGGTCACCTTGATCTCATCGCTTATGGTTGGCGCGATAGTGAATTGAGCATCACCGCTGGCGTCGGTCTCCTCGACATGATAGAGATCGTCGCCCATCCACAAGCAGACACGGGCACCCTCAAGCGGGGAGCCATCTCCGTATACAGTGACGGGGAAACTGTGATTGCCGATCGCAATCTCCACCGGATGCGTTGCAGACGTCGCTACCGGTGTATCAAGCCAGACGGGTGTCTCCGGATCACCGAAGAGATTACATGTGAACTGGGTCCACCTGTCGGTGCCATTGCCTCCAGAATACGGTATTCTCTGGATCTTGGCATCGGCGTGGACTACACCGAGATGGCCGTTATCTCTTATGAACAACGACTCAAAGAACTCACGGTCAAACCTCTCACCCGTGCCGTAACCGGGATTGCCGGGCCAGTACCAGCCATATCTTGAATTGCCTACGAAGAAACCGCCACCCTCGGGAGATTCAAGGAAACCACGGCCGAAACAGCCAAATACATTCTCGAAATTCCCCGGGATGCAGGCGAGTGTGTAAAAAACAGAATAGCGGGGATGATTGGTGAGCGACATCATGTCATCCGTATCAAGAACGTTCGGTCCGATCGCGACCAACTGGGCGTTACCATGGCCGTCGTGATTGATGATACCCATACCTGAATTAAGGGCGTTCATCGCGGATGTCCAATTGAGGTTACCGCTTGACTCGTAAAGCTTTGTTATAGGGTTAAACCGCGAAGGCACGGATTCGTTGTCGATCATGTTCTTCGCGATGGCCCCATCTGTGCTCGCATCGGCATATTCCGCAAGAAAGAGCATCTCGAGCTGATAATCGGTCGGAAGGCTGTAGTAGCCCTCGTATGTGAGGATCTTTCTGACAACCGTCGTACACTGAATTCCTTTGTTCACCGGTAACCGGCCGGCGTACACATCAGGATAAAGATCGACGTTGTCATTGGTCTCGCCCCAGTAGGAATCACCATCCTGGTTCCAGTCGCCGTCCATGTCGGCGAAATAGAGGTCGCAGGGTATGCCGGTGTCGACGGTGCCGCCGACACTGCAGTAGCAGCCCCTGATCTTAGCCTTCGGAGCGGCTGTGGTCAGCACGACCCAGACAGTACTCTCGTTGAGGTAGTAGTCCTTTATGCAGTTTCTGATCTGTTCCTGTTCGTCTCTTCCGGAGTAGGTTGCAAGGACATCGGTCATGCTTACTATCTTCGCCGGGATACCCTTTCTTATCTTCCAATCCTTCAGGATCTCATACTCATCCATATGGTTTTCAATACAGATCAACAGGTACTCGGTAGCGACGGAAGGGTCAAGCAAACCGGCATTTTCCGAAAAGTCACGATCGAGGTCGTCCGGATTCTCAACCATATTCCGGACTATCCGGTTTCTGAGGTTTCTCACGTTCCGTGTTTCTCTCGGGACGGCGGGTTCTGTGTCTGCGTCCTCGAATTCGACCGCAACTCGTATCTCTTCGTTAAACACAATTTTGCGCTCTGCAGGAATGTACTGGACGGGATAGATCTGAACAGCCGTTATCTTCCTTCCCGCGATGCTTCCCGACGATACCATGCGCACGGGTGATGCAGGGTAGGGTTCTGCCAGGGAGTAGACACTCTGATCCGGGAGGACGGGTTGGGCAACAAAGCCTCCCGATAGCGGAATCTCCATTTGTGCCGGTAAGAGGAGGTACTCTCCGGGCAGTTCATGGCCGGTCACCGACTCCACTGTGATCCGGCTGATCCGGCTCCCGCGCGGCACATATACGTTCATCGCCTTGACGGGCAGACACGGCTGACCCGGGATTTTCGTCAGGTCAAGATCACCCATCTTGAGCAGGTCATACGTATCCTCCGCAAGCAAGCGCTGCTCGGCCTGGAGCGTGTGCCGGGAAAACTCGAACGAGAACGTCATCACGCTCTGTCCCGCATAGAGGGTCGAAGAGCCCATGAAGCACAAAAAAAGAAAGAACCCACAGGTCCTACGGAGGTTCATGATCTACCTTCCTTTGCTGTCTATAATTGGACTGCTGAGTAGCTGCGGCATCAGCTTATATGATATACCAAACAGAGCCCTTAGTCAAGCATGTTGAACCGCCGGGTTTGCACCGTACTTGACACCCACTCTCAGACATGGTACCCCATGTTTAGAACCTCTTGATTGCATCACTTACCACTCACAAATGGAGGGGCGGGTCGTGCCGATACTTCCAACAAAGTTAGTTGTTTCTCTGTTCTTTCTCGCAGCGGGCATCGTGACTTTCTTATCCATGCTTGCGCTGATGGGCAAAGCCGAGCGGAAGGCCAGCCCGAAGGCTCTCCGGACGACCCACATCACTGCCGGCGTGATATTCACAATACTACTCGCCGTTCAGGCCTACCTGGGTGCCAAGTATGTTGGGGGTGTGGGCGACCAGCTTTCGCTCAGGGCCGTGTTCCATGGCGTATTCGCGCTAGGGCTTGTAGCGGTGCTTGTCGTCAAAATCCTCATCGTGCAGTACTACCGGAAGCTGATGACATACGTACCCGCACTGGGCATGATCGTGTTTGCACTTGCACTGGTGGTCTTCCTGACGTCTGCGGGATACAACTTTGTTAGAGAGGTCGGGGCGGAGACCGGGGAGATGGAGACCGCAGATTCTACCCAGGATACTCCCGGGGCTGCTCCCGAGGTTGCAGTGGAAACCGGTGAGGAGGTAGCAGAAGAGCATCCCCCGGGTACCGAAGGAGATACGGAGGGTGATGTTGAGAGCGGGCAGGTGCTATTTGAAAACAAGTGCAGTTTCTGTCACTTCGCTGATAATGAAGAGTCAAAACTCGGGCCGGGTCTAAAGGGTATCCTCAAGAAAGACAGCCTTCCCTCGAGCGGTAGACCGGCCACAGCTGTAAACATCCTGGAGCAGCTCAAGACGCCTATGAGTATGATGCCGTCGTTCACCAAGCTAACGAATCAGGAGCTGAGTGATCTCCTGGCCTTCTTAGAAACCCTGTAATGGCCGCTTAGATGGCCTCGCAGGAGGAGTCATGGGAAAGTGGAAGTGTTCGGTTTGTGGTTACATATACGACGAAGCCCAGGAGGGGGTTCCGTTCAGCGATCTTCCATCTGACTGGACGTGTCCCCAGTGTGGCGCTCCGAAGTCAGCATTCGTCCAGATCGCCGGTGATGAAAAGGCCAAGGGTGTGGCGACAACAGTCGCCGACAAGATCGTGGAACAGCTGGTTGCCTATGGCGTCGAGCGCGTGTACGGCATTCCCGGTAATTCGAATCTCCCGCTTACGGACGCTCTCAGGCGTCATCCCGACATCGAGCTCATCCTCGTTCGGCATGAGGAATCAGCGGCCTTCATGGCCTCCGCTCATGCCAAGCTGACGGGCCGGCTCGGAGTCTGTATGTCGATTGCCGGACCGGGTGCCACAAACATGATAACCGGCATCGTCGATGCTGCAACGGACCGTGCCCCAGTTCTGGCATTGCTCGGGCAGGTGCCTCAACCGTTTCTCGGGAGTGAGAGCCTCCAGGAAATCCCGGAGGTCAGCATATTCGGCACATTCTGTGGCTATGCCGAGATGATCGTGCGGCCGTCTCAGGCCCTCGGCGCCCTGAATCTTGCCGTCAAGCGAGCGTATGCGGATCCGGGACCATCGGCATTGAGTCTGCCTACAGATGTGCTCGCGGAGCCCCTTGACCAGCCGATCTGGGATCCGGGCAAGCACCTCTTTGAGCCTCATCCGGTTGCCGGTGATGATGAAATCAAACAGATAGTAGACCTGATCGGGAAGGCCAAACGCCCCCTGCTTTTCGGGGGCTGGGGGACAAGGCACTGCGGGCCGGCGCTGCTGGATCTCGCCCGTCATATAGGTGCACCGATTGCGACCACGTCACGGGCCAAGGGCGTGGTGCCGGAGTCGGACGAACTGGTCCTGGGTGTCCTTGGATCGATCGGTAATCGCTTTGCGCCTGCGATCGTCACCCAGTCGGATCTGATCTTGATTTTCGGGAGCGGGTTCCGTCAGCGAAACCTGGTCCCCGATGTGAGGAAGATACAGGTTGATATCGATGCCACGCGGGTCGGCAAGACCTTCGCGGTCGAAATAGGTGTCGTCGGTGATACGGCCAGTGTGATCGGTCGCATCAGGAAGGCTGCCCCTCCGGGTAAGATCGACCCAGATTTCATGGAAATCATCCGGTCGGCGGCGTCCAAGTATGAGAGCCTGCTGGCAGCTGATGCCGTCGACACGCGGCACCCGATCAATCCCGGGTCGGTTATCCAGGCCATGAAACGGCAGATCCGGGATGATGCTATTGTATGTTCGGACGTCGGCGATCACACCTACTGGTTCTATAAACGTTTTGTCTGTGAGAACCAGAAAACATTGCTCTGTGCCAACATGGCTGGAATGGGTTTTGGGATTCCGGCAGCGGTTGCCTGCCAGTTTGCGGAGCCCGACCGGCAGGTGGTTGCCATAACCGGTGACGGCGGGTTCGGTATGCTTGGAATGGAGTTCACGACCGCGGTCCATAACAAGCTTCCCCTCACTGTGATTGTCTTTAACGACGGGAAACTTAAGAATATAGGCAAGGAACAGGACGAATACGGCGTTCCCCAGTACCGGATAAGCTTCCCGAACCCCAATTTTGCGGATATGGCCACAGCTGCGGGCGGTCTCGGTATAAGGGTTAGCGAGGCAGAGAAACTCGACGATGCGGTGAAAAACGCCCTGGATTCACCACTACCGGCGCTTGTTGAGGTACTTGTGGATCCGGACCTCTATATCAAGGGGGTACGCCGCCCCTGAAACCCACTTGAACAAAACCAGTCAAGAGGTTATAACGGCAGTGACCTTTGATGGTCAGAGGAGGTGATGGAGCATGAGGAAACTGGTTCTTCTTGCAGTGGTTGTCCTGGTCGCATCCATGGTTTTCGTGGCATGTGCCCAAGAGGAGAAGAAGCCTGAGATGAAGGAAGCCGATCCTGTTGCCGAGTTCAAGGGTTCAGTCGAGCGCGGCAAGGCACTGTTCATGGATCCCAAGCTCGGTACAACCGGACAGACATGCAACACCTGTCATATGAAGGGTGGTACGGTCGCCGGTCAGATGGGTGACATGGATCTCAAAGCTTTCGATGCCCTCAATGCCGCTTACCCCAAGTACTGGATGATGGCAAAGAAAGTGATGACGTTAGACCAGGTGGTTAACTGGTGCATAATAAACCCTATCAAGGGTGAGGCACTAGCCTGGGACGATATGAGGCTGACGGATCTCGTCGCATACTGTGCGTCAGTCACGCCCGCAAAGCCGGAGATGAAGAAAGAGGAGGCAGAGGGCGAATAGCGTTCAGAGGTGAAAGCAACAACCCCTGGAAATGAAGTGTGCGGGACTGGGTCGGCCCCAGTCCCGTAACTGTTCTGACCAATCGTGGTTTACTCAGGGTTTCGGGAGTCTTGCCGTGGACTACGACATTCACTCACATGACCTCGTAATAGTCGGTGGCGGTCTTACGGGTCTTCGCGCTGCGCTTGAGGGAGTGAGGGGCGGACTTGATGTGGCGGTTGTGTCGAAAGTCCACCCACTCCGGTCACATTCGGTTGCTGCGCAGGGAGGCATCAACGCGGCCCTCGGAAACGCGGCCGGCGGTGAGGATGACAATTGGGAGAAACACGCGTTCGACACTGTGAAAGGATCGGACTACCTGGCCGATCAGGACGCCGTCGAGATCATGTGCAGGGAAGCTCCCACGACTGTTGTCGAACTTGAGCACATGGGGACGGTCTTCTCGCGCACCGAAGACGGCAGGATAGCCCAGCGGCCGTTTGGCGGTGCGGGTTTTCCGCGTACCTGCTATGCGGCCGACCGAACGGGTCGAAATCTTCTCCATACCCTGTATGAACAACTCACCGCAACCGGGGTGACCTTCTACGATGAGTACTTCGTCACCTCACTGGTTGTCGATGGCGGCCGGTGTACAGGTTGCACGGCGCTTAACATTGCCGATGGAGTGCTTCATGGTTTTGTCGCCGGGGCCACGCTGCTTGCAACTGGTGGCTTCGGGCGCCTGTTCGCACGCTCAACGAACGCATTGATCAACACAGGTGATGGGGCGGCACTTGCTTTTCGCGCGGGGGTGCCCCTTGAAGATATGGAGTTTGTCCAGTTCCACCCCACCACGCTCTTTGGCAGCAATATCCTGATCACCGAGGGTGCGAGGGGAGAGGGTGGGCTGCTGTTTAACAACAGAGAAGAACGCTTCATGAAGGACTATGCTGCGAAGGCCATGGAGCTGGCCCCCCGGGATATTGTAGCCAGGGCAATCCAGACCGAGGCTGAAGCAGGCAGGGGCTTCGAGAATGAGTATGTGCATCTCGATCTCACACATCTCGGAGCCGGGCGCATAAATGAAAGGCTACCCGGGATAAGACAGATCGCCATAGATTTCGCAGGCGTCGATCCGGTGGAGGCGCCGATACCCGTCCAGCCGGGGCAACATTACTCGATGGGCGGGGTGCCATCAGGTGTAGACGGCTTGACACCTATGCCGGGGCTTTATGCTGCAGGAGAGTGCTCATGTGTAAGTGTCCACGGCTCCAACAGGCTCGGTGGCAATTCTCTGCTCGAGACGGTCGTATTCGGCAAACTGGCCGGGGCAGCGATAGTCGGTGCTATGAAGGGTTTGGAACACCCTCCACCCGATCCGCTTTTGGCCAGGATCGAAAGTGAAAGGAACCGAATCCAAGATCTGCGCTCGCGGAGGGACGATGTCAGCGAGTTTTGGGGTCTTCCGTGACGGTGCCGCGATGGAAAAGGGAGTAGACGATCTAAAGGATCTTAAGGCGCGATGCTCCTCCATCCTGGTCGGTAACACCCGCCGCGTATTCAACTACGCCCTCGTCCATGCCCTCGAGCTCGAAGGTATGCTCGATATCGCGGAGGCAGTGGCGCTGGGCGCACTCAAGCGCGAAGAAAGCCGCGGATCGCATTCGCGAAGAGACTTTCGGGATCGCAATGATGAGCGCTTTCTGGTTCACACCATGGCCTATCTGCGTGACGGCAGGACTGAGATCGAATACAAACCGGTTACACTCGGCAAATTTCCTGTGAAGGAGCGTACCTACTGATGAAGCTTAAGGTGTTCCGCTATGATCCAGAGCGTAGGAACACGCGTTATGATGTGTTCGAGCTGGACCGGCGGCCCGGTATGACCGTTCTCGACGCGCTCTTTGAAGTGCAGGACAACCTCGATGGCTCCCTTTCATTCAGGTATGCATGCCGCGGAGC
>JALGZP010000182.1 GCA_025774845.1 bacterium | reverse complement strand
ATAAGCAGCTTCTTGTAATCCTGGACGCTCTCCTTTATCTCATCGAAGGGCTTCCTCTCTCCCACGATCATGCTACCTTCTCCTTTTCCCTCTTCAGGGGATTGGGGCCCAGACGCCGCGCTCTTTCCGTCATCTCATTTACAGCCGAGGCAAATAAAGGGGCGTCGGAGGCTCCTATATTGAACATCTCGAGTCGCTCGGGCTCCAGCCCTACCTCCTCCATCATCTTCTGTGCCTGTTTGACCCTCTTCTTAGCTCTCAGATTTCCTTCCAGGAAATGACAATCACCTTCCTCTCACCCGGCGACGAAGACGGTGTCGGCCCCGTCTTCAAATGCCTTGAGCAAGTGGAGTGTATCCACCTTACCGGTGCACATGATCTTCACAACGCGCACATTGGGCGAATACTCCAGTCTCATTGACCCGGCCAGGTCAGCGGCCGAATAGGCGCAGTAGTGACAACAAAAGGCCACGACCTTAGGTTCAAAATCCTCGCCCATACAATTTTCCTTTCTCGCCTAGACTGAACTCAGCACTGCGGTCTTTGCCATCACCTGTTCATCCGAATAATGCCGCAGACGAATAGCCTTGCGCGGGCAGGCACTGGCACAGATGCCACAACCCTGACACGCCGCCGGCTCTATATACGCTACGCCCTGCTCGTTGATCCTCGGCACCACGAACGGACAGGAGCGCAAGCACGTAAGACAGGCCACACATCTGTCCTCGTCCACAACGGAGACCACACCTCCAACCATCAAGTGCGTCTTCGATAGAACCGTTACAGCGCGAGACACCGCACCCCGAGCTTGAGAAATCGATTCCGCTATCGTCTTGGGAGCGTGTGCGAGACCGCACAGATAGATCCCTTCGTTGACTAAATCCAGGGGGCGGAGCTTTAGGTGGGCTTCCATGTAGAAGCCATCCTGAGTCAGTGGAAGCTTCAGTTTGCTCGAGAACTCCACGGCATCCGCCTGAGGGCGGATGGCAGCGCTTAGAGCGAGCAAATCCGGTTCCAGAAGAATGTCAGTGCCCAGGACCGAATCGCAAACCTTCACCCTCAAGCTGCCGTCCACCAGCTCGACTTCGGGCTTTTTCTCGACATCGAAACGGATAAAGGTAACACCTTTGTCCCTTGCCTCCCGGTACTTGAGCTCCTTCAACGAATAGGTTCGCATATCCCGATACAGGACGTAGACTTCAGTGTCCGGATTCTTATCCTTTATCTTGATGGCGTTCTTGACCGCCTGGCTGCAGCAGACACGGCTGCAGTACATGTGATCCTCTTCGCGCGATCCCACGCACTGTATCATCACAACCGATTTCAGTCCCCCGATATCGAGGCTTCCACCGGCGATCTTCTCTTCCAGTTCAACCTGGGTCATGACCTTTTCCGATTGACCGCCCAGATACTCCGTGGGGCTGTACTCCACGCCACCGGTGGCCAGTATTACCACGCCGTGCTCGATTTGATCGGTGTTGCCATCGGCTGTCGAAAGCGCAGTGGTGTAATTGCCCACATATCCGGATACGTCCTTCACCTCTGCACCCGTATATACCTTCAACTTCGGCTCCTGCTCGATTTGTTCCAGAAGCGATGAAAGCAATGCCTGAGGATCAGAGCCATCCAGTGTGTAGTGCAGATGTCTCAGGTTTCCACCGAGCTTATTCTCCCTCTCGACCAGAACAACCTTGAATCCCTGAGTAGCTATCCCCAAGGCGGCAGTCATTCCCGCCAGTCCACCCCCGATAACAAGGGCGCTCCGCTTGATCGGTGACGGTGACTCGTGCAACGGTTCCAGGTTGACCACCCGGGCTACCGCCATCCTTACCAGATCCTTGGCCTTCTCACTGGCCTCGGGTGCGTGTGTTGCATGGACCCAAGAGCACTGGTCTCTGATGTTTGCCATCTCAAACAGGAATTTATTCAATCCCGCTTCCCGGATTGTCTCCTGGAAAAGCGGCTCGTGGGTCCGGGGGCTACAGGATGCCACGACGACGCGATTGAGGTTGTATTCCTTTATAATGTCCATGATCTTGATCTGGGTATCGGTGGAACAGGTATAGAGATACTCCTCGGAGTAGACGACATGTGGCAGGCCCCTGGCATAGTCAGCTACACTGGGGACATCCACGACCCGGGCGATGTTTGTCCCGCAGCGGCAGACAAACACCCCCACCCTCGGTTCCTCACCGATCACATCCAGCTCCGGAGGGTATTCCTTCTCCGCT
>JALGZP010000094.1 GCA_025774845.1 bacterium | reverse complement strand
TTTCCTCGTACAATTCATACTCTTCTTCATCACGTATTTCGTGCCGACACCCGGGGCAAGCGGCATAGCGGAATTCAGCAGCTACTGGTTGCTCTCTTCACTTCATGTCCAGCCTAACATCCTCGGTGTCTACACGGTGATGTGGAGATTCTTTACGAGTTTCATCGGTGTAACAGTCGGTGGGCTTGTCATCCTCTCACTGGTCTCCCACGTGAAGCGCCAATCCAAAACCTGATGATACAGCAATGACTGAAGCGCGATTCTCCCGGTGACACCCACCACTTTACCGTGGTATTCTGTACGTAGTTGCGAATCGTCATCACTTTGGAGCTGGCATAAGTCTGTGGAGGTGTTCATCATGAGAAGTCTGCGGTTTGTGGTCTTTTTCGTACTGGTTGCCCTCATCCCCTGTCAGGTCGCATCACAGATCGAACGGGTCGTGATCGATGGCAAGTTCAATGATTGGGGTCAGTTGACACTTGTCCACACTGACCGACCCGGCGGTGGTCAAACGCCTGATGATATCGATTTCGACAGGCTCTGGGCAGCGTATGATGAGGATTATGTTTTCCTGAGTTTCGAGGTCGGAACGGAGATCAACTTACAGTCCGGTAATCAGATCACGATCTACATCGACAGCGACGGCAATTCACACACGGGCACCCCGATGGATGGTATGGGGGTGGATCTTGAGTGGACCTTCGGCATGAGGACCGGTCGTCTCAGGGAAGGGCTGCGGTGGCGCGACATCCGCCACGACGATATCGGGATAACGAGTGCTCCTACGGTTACATCCAACCGGTTCGAAATAGCACTGGACCGGTGGGTGGCGAGGGAAACCTACCGCGGCCGTTTTCCCGGTTCAGAGTGGCGCCTCGTGATCGATGATGAATATGGAGGAGACCGGATTCCCAATTCGGGGGAAGTCATTACAATCAGCTTCGATAAGCCGCCGATGGATCCGGTCATACCCATAGACCTGGCCAAACACGATGAGGATCATGTGCGGCTCCTGTCGTACAATGTGTTTGACGATGGTATGTTCGACCCGGCAAGGACGAAAGCATTCTCAAACATTCTGCGGGTAATTGTTCCCGACATCATCGGCTTTCAGGAAGTCTTTTCTTACTCAGCCCTGTCGGTCCAGATGTTCGTCCAGCAGGCGGTCCCCCCCGCTTGGCCCAGAGGTTTCGGCAGGTGGTACAGTGCAAGGTCCATGGGTCCGAGGAATGATATCGTGCTGGTCAGCCGCTATCCCATTGAGGAAGTCTATCCCCTTGGAGGCAACTCGGCATTCCTGCTCAATCTGGCTCCCTTTTTCAAGGGTGACCTGCTTCTAATTGTAGCCCATCCGCCATGCTGCCAGAACGACATCGGCCGCCAGTGGGAGATCGACGCCATGATGGCATTCGTCCGTGACGCCAAGGAGCCGGGTGGCGTTATCGATCTTGAACCGAACACCCCCATAGTGCTGATGGGCGATATGAATCTCGTGGGATACAGTCAGCAGCTGAAGACCCTGCTTACCGGTGATATCGTAAATACTGACGAGTATGGACCGCCGTTTGCGCCGGACTGGGATGGAACCGATTTTAAGGATCTCCTGCCGCGTCACACCCATCTCCCGATGACATTCACCTGGTATAATACCGACGATTGGTTCTGGCCGGGGAGACTTGACTACTTTGTCTACAGCGATGCCGTAGCCGGAGTCGGCAACAACTTTGTTCTGTTTACGCCTGGTATGCCGTCGAGGTTCCGGGCGCCATATCACCTGAAATCTAACACTACTACCAAGGCATCAGACCATCTGCCGGTAGTGTGTGATTTTGTGCTACCCGTAAGAATGCAGGGACACGGCATCTCGAGATAAAGGAGAATTCGGGCAAAAAGTTACGGTGACACCATACACAAGTCAGAAGAGCCTGGTCTGATTCTAGTATGGTGTCACCGTAATCTCATACAGCCTTCTCGCCACGATCGCGTGTGCTTATCCGCACCGCATCCTCTACGGGGGATACATAGATCTTGCCGTCCGCCCTGAGACCGGTATGTGCCCCTTCAAGAATCGCCTCGATCACTGCTTCGGCGAGGGATTCCAGACAGAAGATCTCTAGCTTGACGTGGGGCACCCAGCTGATCGTGTTATCGACGATTCGCACGGGCTCGTCCTCACCGCGCGTTCGGCCGAACCCCTTGATCTCATGCGTACTCACACCCGTCAGCCCCTCGATCATGTGCAGCCGCTCAACGACCTCGGTCAGCCGGTGACTCTTAATATAGGCTTCTATCTTCTTCATCGTTCCTCCTCATCACCTTTCAATCGCCAGCTTCGGCGCGAACCAAGCATACAACGCCGGGATAAGAAACAGTGTTAGAAAAGTTGATGACAGTATCCCGAATACCACCACCGCCGCCAGCGGGCGTTGTACTTCAGATCCCATACCGCGCGAGAGCAGAAGCGGTACAAGTCCGAGCACCGTGGTCAGCGCGGTCATGAGTACCGGGCGTAACCGGAGCATCGCACCATTCACAACCGCCTCGGTCGTCTCCACACCCGTTTCACGCAACTGATTGATATAGGTGACAAGCACCAGCCCATTTTGGACGGCAATACCGAATAGGGCGATGAATCCCACCGATGCGGGTACCGAAAGATACTCGCGCATGAGGAGCAGCCCGACGACTCCTCCTATCAACGCCATCGGCACATTGATAAAGATCAACGTAGCCGACCGCACTGTTCCGAGCGATAGATAGAGCATGAGAAAGATCAGCACAAAAGCCGTAGGAACGATTATTGTCAGACGCTTCATTGCACGCTGCTGGTTTTCGAACTGGCCGCCGTACTCAAGCCAGTAACCCGGCGGCAGTGAAATGTTCTCGCCGATCCGTTCCTGAATATCCGACACGACGCCACCAATATCCCGACCCCGCACATTCGCGCTGATGGTCCATAGCCGGTTGTTCTTCTCACGGTTGATCTGAATCGGCCCGACAACCTCCTTGACCTCGGCAACCTGTGAGAGTGGCACGTGATAGCCTGCCGATGTAGTGACCAGAAGGTTACGCAACGCTTCAGTATCATTCCGATACTGTTCCTGGTACCTGATGTGAATGCCGAACCGCCGCGTGTTCAGGTAGATATGGTCTATGACCTCCCCGCCGACGGCGAGCTCCACCATCTCAAGTATGTCGGATACATTCACATCATACCGTGTGCACGCCTCTCTATCGGCAACCACCTCGACCTGCGGCTGGCCGTAACTCTGTTCGGTCGCGAGGTCAACCAGACCGGGGATACCGTCAATGGTCTTCCGTATCTCTTCCGCCGTTGTCCTCAGAACCGTCAGGTCATCACCGTAGAGCTTTACCGCAAGCTGGGTCCTCACCCCCGATAGCAGCTCGTCAAAGAGGTTCTGAATCGGTTGTGAGAAGTTGAGTTGCACACCAGGATAGTGTGAGAGCTCGCGGTTGAGCGCTTCGATCATCTCGGCCTTGGTTTTGTAGTCCCCCCACTCGCTACGGGGCTTGAGTGCAATCTGGATGTGCGCCGAGTTGACCGGATGGGGATGGCTCCCGGCCTCCGGACGACCGATCTTGGAAAGCGTCTCCTCGACCGGACCGAACCGCCCGATGATCTGCTCGAGCTTCATTATGGTCTCAGTCGCCTTCTCAAGAGATATCGATGGAGCCATAGTGACATTTATCTGGATAATGCCTTCCTCGAGGACGGGTATGAATTCCGTCCCGAGGAAGGGAACGAGCAGTAGGGTCACGACAAAAGCCGCCACAGCGCCCACCACGACTAACTTTCGTCTACGGATTGCTCCCTCAACCATCGGACGGTAGACCCGTTTGAGCATCCTCACTAGCGCAGACTCCCGGCCGCCTCCGACACGGAGCAACATCGAGGCCAGCGGCGGCGCGAACACGATTGCGATCACCGCCGAACCCAGGAGTGCCAACGTTATCGTGAATGCCATCGGAGAGAACATCTTGCCCTCAACGCCTTCCAGTGTGAAAAGCGGCAGGAATACTATGATGATAATCGCGACCGAGAAGAGGATTGGTCTGGCGACCTCGCGGGCAGAGGAGATTATGACCTCCACCTTGCTGGCGAGCTTGTTGCGTTCATCGTTCAGGCTCCTGTAGACATTCTCCACCATGACGATCGAGGCGTCTCCAAGCATACCTATAGCAATCGCGATACCGCCGAGTGACATCAGATTGGCCGAAAGCCCGCTTTGCTTCATGAAGATCACCGCAATAAGTGCACAGAGCGGCAATGCCAGAGCCACGATCAGGGCCGAGCGCACATTGCCCAGGAATACAAAGAGCGTGATCACAACAAGCAGCGCACCCATAAGAAGTGCGTTCTTGACCGTTCCCGTCGCGTTATTCACGAGACGGCTCTGGTTGTAATACGGGATAATCGTCACACCTTGCGGAAGCGCTTCCTCGACCTCCTCGAACTTGAGATTGAGTCGATCGATCACGTTGGAGGTGTTCTCACCGAAGAGCTTCATCACAATCCCCGCCACGACCTCCTCTTCGCCGTTGAGCGTCACCACACCGCGGCGGATCTCACTGCCGTATGTCACCTCCGCCACATCATTGATATGGACAGGGGTCCCGTCGACCACCTTGACCTGGACTTCGCGAATATCATCGAGCGCAGTGGCAAGTCCAAGCCCACGTACCAGGTACTCCTCCGAGCCGATTACCAGAAACTGGCCCCCGGCATTAGCGTTATTCGCAGTCATTGCATCGACGATCTCGCCGAGCCCGATGTCGTGCTTACGTAACCGGTAGGGATCAACCCTGATCTGGTACTGGAGCACATGCCCGCCCATTGAGAGAATCTCCGTGACACCGCGTACGGTCTGAAGTTGGAACTTCACGACCCAGTCGTTGATCTCACGGAGCCATGCGAGTTTGTCCTTGCCCTCGGTGTCGGCCGTTTCATCCGCCGTGAGGTAGTACATGAAGACTTCACCCAGACCGGTGGAAATGGGACCCAGGACCGGTGGTTCGTGCATCTCGGGTAGCTCAGCCATCGCACCTGCGAGGCGCTCGGCCACGATCTGCCGGGCGAAGTAAATATCGACATCATCCTCGAAGTAAACATAGACCACAGCCATTCCGAAAGCCGATGTTGATTTAACAAGTCTTACTCCCGGGAGTCCGTTCATCGCCGACTCTATCGGGAAGGTAATCAACCGCTCGACTTCCTCCGGTGCCATACCGTGCGCCTCGGCAAAGACCGACACCATCACGGGGGATATGTCGGGAAAAGCATCGGTGGGAAGCCGGCTATACTGGACAACACCTAGCGCAATCGTTGCGACAAGCAGGACCACCACTATCAGGCGGTTCTTAAGCGTCCAGGCTACAATTGCTTCAACCATGGGAGACCCCCTCTCTTAATGTCCGTGACCTGCGTGGTCACCCAGGTTGGCGGTCACCATCTTGGCCTTGAGTTCAAAAGCACCGGTAGCAACGTAGGCGTCTCCCTCATGAAGCCCGTTCACAATTTCCACGGCATCTTCACTGCTAAAACCGATTTCGACGGCAACGATCTCGAATTCGCCTTCCTCCTCCCCGGGCACGAATACCACCTGCATATCGCCCAGAGTCTGAACTGCTCCCTTTTGGACAGTAAGACTCGAACCGGCAATCTCTACAGGAATTGATGCCCGTACGAATGTGCCGGGCCGCCAGAAATCTCCGTTGTTGGAGAGTACCGCCCGAGCAAGGGCGCTTCGCTTGTGCTCGCTGTAAACCGGTGCAACATAGGAGAGTCTCGCCTCAACCGACTGTCCGCCCTCCACCGCGCTTACTGTCACGCCGGCGCCCTGCCTGACATACGGCATATCCTTGGCATAGACTTCACAGTTGGCCCAGACCGTCGACAGATCGGCGATCAGGAACATGTCGTGATCCTCCGCAACAAACTCACCCACAGTGAGGTGTTTGTTGATGATGCGCCCGGAAATCGGCGCCGTGATGTTGTAGCGGGAAAGGCTCTCATTGCTTTCGAGCACTGCCAGGAGGTCCCCTTCCCTGACATGCGCGCCGATACGGCCATGGACTTCCCGGGCAACCCCGGCATAGCGAGGCGTTACATGCACCAACCGGTCCTCATTGAAACCGATCTCTCCCGGCAATTCGATTGTCTGCGTGAGTGTTGCCGGCCGTACCTCTTCGATCCGTATACCGGCAAGCCCGATTGCCTTCGCAGAGAGATGTACTACATCCTCTTCGTGGGTATCTTCGCCATGGTCATGTCCTGCATGCTCATCGGCTTCATCGCTGCCGTCCTCAACGTGGGTCTCCTCAGCGTGGCCATGCCCCTCGTGATCATCATGATCACCGTTGTCCTCATTCATATGCGCGTCATGATCGTGCACGTCGGCATCTTCGTGTTCACTTTCACCGCTACACCCGCCCAATGTGGCCAACACCAGGGCGGCAAGGACTATCCCAAGTTTCAAGACATGCCTGTTCATGCTTCCCCCCTTAGTTGATGATTTCGATTCGGTACCCGGTCAGCTCCACAAGGTCAGCCGTAAGCAGCGCCTGCTCCTCGAGGAGATCCAAAATTCTCATACGAAGCTCAAGCAGGTGGCTTCTTGCCTCAAGTACATCCAGAATACCGGTTTTACCCTGCACATAGAACTCCTCGAGCGACCGATGAACATATGTGGCCTTTGATATGAGTTCGCCGGAGAGAGCATCGAGATCTCTCGCGGTACCCTCTATCTCCGAGTAGAGCGTTGTGAGCTGAGCGACGCGCTCAAGCCGCTCGCGCTCTGCCGTATGTTCTGCCGCCGCTATCTCATGGTGCTTCTCTGTAACCGCGGCCTCATTCCGGTTAAATATCGGTAGCGAGAATGAAATCCCGGTGATCGCGGCTCCTTCATCCAGCTCATTATTACGCAGGTACCCGGCACTCAATGCGAGCTCGGGTCTTCCCTCCGCACGCGCCTCGTCCATCTCGGCCTTGATCAATCGCCTTTCTCCTTCGAGGAGCAGCAGGTCGGGATGGGTTGCCATAGCTGCGGAGACCTCGTCAGCCGGTGGTAGGTCAACTGTGCCGGGAAGCGTACCCTCAACGCGGTCGAATCCAGGCGCCACCTCCCCCCAGAGCTCACCGAGCTGCGCCCTGCCCTCCGCAAGACTACGCACGATCTCCGCGCGCTCGAGCAAGAGCTCGTCTCCTTCGAGTTGAGAGCGCACCACATCAAGTGCCATGGCTCCACCCGCATCGACCAGCCTTTGCACTGCCTTCGTACTCTTTGCTGAAACCTCAAGCAGGGAGTCAACAAGCTCGAGCCTTCGGTGTGCAGCGAGAAGCGGGATGAAACGCCGGACGAGTTCTGCCTCAACCGAGATCTTCCCGCTCTCAAGTGTGAGGTCGGCGATTTCTGCTTCACGCTTTGCCACGTTTATGGCTGCGCCTCTTGTTCCGCCGATCGGCAACGGTTGGGTGAGTACCACCTCTACCTCAGCCTCACCGAACTTCTCGGTCTCAACCTCAATTTCAGGATTCGGGTATGCCCCTGCCTGGCGAACCGCAGCCTCAGCCGCGGCCACCTCTTCCACCAGAGCCTTCAGACCTTCGTGCTGGGTCAGGACCATCTCCCGTGCCTGGGAAAATCCCAGTGTCTGTGCCCCTGCCGGCGCGCCCGCAACGAGCGTGACGAGCACGGACATCGCAATAAGCTTGAACGTGACATGTGGCATACACATTACCCCTTTCATTCTTGGTTTGATAACAGGATCAGGCAGCAAGTGTGCCTGGGAATAGCAGTCAGGGATGGAAATCAGATGATGAGTACTACCGATTGAAGGTGTTCCAAAGTTGAAGCCGGGACAAGCTCGAAGCCGGAACCCTCTTGCACGACCGGCTCAGGATCATCGGCCGCATACGCGCAGGATCCTCCCACCGGCAGACCCGATGCCCTGAGGATCGTCAGTTCGGGCAGCTTATCCGGGTCCGGTATCTGTCCCATGTCCGTACCCACCGGTACACCGGTACATGGGATGTGATGATGTGCCATCTCGGTATTCGGCTCCTCGGATTCACAACACCCGTTGTCCGGAGGAGTCATGCAGACCATGTGGGGCTCATGCGCCGACACGGGGGCGGTGCCATGGCCCTCTGCGGTGCAGAGCACGAAACCATCCAGCGCAGCGAACGAACTCCAAACAAAGAGGATGAGGAATCCACCCGAGATATGTCTGGTTTTCCTGATGGTCAACATATTGACTTTAACCCCGCCCACCGGCGCTATGTTCCGCAAAGAACCCGTAACAAGCCAATATAACGCCTCACAGCTGCCA
>JALGZP010000181.1 GCA_025774845.1 bacterium | reverse complement strand
ATGCTGGGTGGTCGCAGTCGGGGGTGTGGTAGGAGCATCGACCATGGAATTCCCACACCGGCTACAGAAGCGGCTGTCATCGGGGTTGTCTGAATGGCAATTCGGACATTCCATTGATCACACCTTTTCCTCGATTCTACATAACAGTAGGGTGCTATTCAAGTGTTGTAGGATCGGGTCTCTGTGCCGCTGCTACAGATTTAGAGTTCGAGGCCCATACGGCGGATGATGTCCTGAAAGCGCGGGTCTGAGCGGAGAGAGTCATAGCCCGGGTTAACTGCGACAATGTACATCTCCTGGGCTCGCTCTTCATAGGCCTTTTCCAGATACTCGATCGCTCGGTCTTTATCCCCAAGCCGGGCGAGGATCTGCGCAACGAAGCCGTAGTACACATGCGTCTCACCGGAGCGATCAAACATCCGTTTGACAATCTCACGCATAGAAGCTTCATACCCTGATGCTGCAAATGTTTCACCAATTGCCTTCGCGGTTTCCTCATCTCCATCATAGAAGAACAACCTTTCGTACTCGGCAATCGCTTTGTCGAACATCCCCCTCTGTTCATAGATGAAGGCGAGGACCAAATGGGCTGTGGGAAAGGCGCTGTCCATATCAAGTACCTTCCTGCATTCCTCGATGGCTTCATCATACCTTTGGGTTATGAAGGCTATGAAGCCTGCAGCGACGTTGATGATAAGGGACAGTGGTTCGAGTTCCTGGGCCCGTCTGGTTTCGCTCATTGCCTCTTCGTCGCGGGACAATGTAACGAGATAAAGTGCGTACCACTGGTGAGCCGTGGCGTAACTGGGGTTTAGCTCGATCGCAAGCCTGAACTCACGCTCAGCCGCAGCCCAATCAAAGTCGCAGGTCATCGCAATCAAACCAAGCGAGGCATGAGGCTCGGCAAGAGAACTGTCGATCTCGATGGCCTTTACCGCAGCTGTCCTGGCCTTGGCATAGGCGTCCCTCGGTCGCATGCCCTCTATCATCATATAGGAGTCGGCAATTCCGGCATAGGCAAGTGCAAACGCGGGATCCCGCTCGATCGCCTTCTCGAAGTACTCAAGCCCTTTCTTGACCCCGTCAGCACTACGCCTGTTCCAGTGGTAGCGTCCCTTGAGATAGAGATTGTAAGCTTCAGCGTCTCTTGTGACAGGACGAGAGGGACGCTTGCCGTCCTTGTCAACGAGCCTAAGCCTGAGTGCGCTGACTATCGCCTCGGATATCTCATCTTGAATTGCAAACACATCCTCCATGTCACGGTCATATCGCTCTGACCAAAGGTGATAGCCATCGGCAACACTCACAAGCTGGGCAGTGACGCGGAGCCTGTTACCTGCCTTGCGTACGCTCCCCTCAAGCACCGTCCGGACATTCAGCTGCTCACCGATAGAATGAATGTCGTGCCCTCTATCCTTGAACTGAAATGCGGATGTCAGTGCGGCGACCCGTAAGCCCTCCACCTTGACCAGTGCATTTATGAGCTCCTCTGCCATACCGTCGCAAAAGTACTCCTGGTCCTTCTCCGGACTCATGTCTCTGAATGGAAGCACCGCGATGGAGGCTTCCCTTTCAGGCTCAGCTGCCTTTTCCAACCGCTCCGTTCTGTCGGTTGGGGTGTGAAGATCCGGTTTAATATCCTCGAGCGCGCTGTTGAGTTCTCCAGCGGATGCGTAGCGTCGTGCCGGGTCTTTCTCAAGGCACTCAAGAATGATCGGCTCAAGCGTGGGTGGGATGCGCGGGTTTATATCAGAAGGCGGCCGTGGAGTCTCGGAGATATGCTTATGAATCAGACCCTCAATCGTATCCGCCTCAAAGACCTTCTTTCCCGTTACCATCTCGTAGAGAATGCACCCAAGCGAGTATATATCCGACCTTGCGTCGGCCGTCTTGCCTTTAGCCTGCTCGGGGGACATGTAGTTTGGCGTGCCTATAACAACGCCCTTGGCCGTGACCTCGGCGGCACCTAGCGATCTTGCGATCCCAAAGTCCATCACGTAGACGTTGCCTTTGCGGTCCAGCATGATGTTCTCGGTCTTGAGGTCCCTGTGTATGACCCCCTTGCCGTGGGCAGCCGTGAGTGCCTGGCAGACCTGTCCGGCAATGCCGACTGCCTTCTCGGTTGTCAGCCTACCCGCGGTGCGGATGAGATCGCTCAAGCTCGTACCATCGATGTACTTCATCGATATGTACTTGATGCCATCCGTCTCACCGAGATCGTGAATTCTTATCACGTGTTCATGGCTGATCTCA
>JALGZP010000180.1 GCA_025774845.1 bacterium | reverse complement strand
AAGCTGCACCACGACCCCGCTCAGTGTAGATTCAATCCTGAAGATATCAAGGAGAGGGTTGAGTGTCAATATCTAAGTGATGGTACCGACAGGTGTCAGCCACGCGCCCACGGCGGTGAACAGAGCCCCTGGCTTTGGTGGATGGCGCCGAGGATGGCGGGGGCAAGGCCATTGGATTGGGATACGATGTTGGCAGGGATGCTTTTGATGCAGAGGTAGCCGAGATAGGCGAATGCACAGGCCTCCCGGGTGAGTGATGGAATCGCGAGTGCTTCACCCGTCATAACCTCCGACTCGGGGAATCTGGTCCTCAACCCTTCCATTAAAACGGGATTTCGGCTGCCACCGCCGGTAACGATAACCTCATCAGCATTCATTAGTGGGACCACATGGCGTCGTATCGCCAGAGCAATGGACTCACATGTGAATTCGGTGAGTGTACGTATGATGGTTGAGTGGCTGAGGCCCTTCGAAAGCATGCGCTCGAGCACGCTCTGGGTGTAGGACACACCGAATTCTTCCCAGCCAGTAGACTTGGGTGGCTTCCGCCTGAAGTAGGGATGTTTGAGGAAGCGCTTCATCTCGGGCTCATTGGGCTCCCCCCTGCGCGCCATCTCGCCATGCCAATCATAGTCCGCTTCACCACCGGTCAACAGCGAAACGGCGGCATCGATCATGCAGTTACCCGGACCGGTGTCAAAGGCGACAATCTGTTCCGGTGATGCTCCCCTGGGGACGGCAGTCAGATTGGCGATCCCTCCGATATTGAGCGCGATGCGTGACTTCTTCGAAGAGCGAAGTGTCGCGTAGTCATAGACCGGCACAAGCGGTGCCCCCTCACCACCGACTGCAATGTCGGCCGGGCGGAAGTCCGATACGGTTGTGATACCCGTTACCTGTGCGATCACGGCCCCGGAACCGACCTGGAGTGTGGAGCTGACCGTGCGCCAGCCCATCTTCGCACCACCCGGCAGATGAAGCAGGGTCTGACCGTGGGAGCCTATGCAGTCCACATCGGCAGGCTTAAGACCGGCGTGCTCGAGTGTCTTCAGCACCTTCTTACCAAAAAGCCGTCCAAGCATGAAACGCATGCCGGCCACATCCTGGAGGGCGAGCGCTTCGGGCTCCTTCATAAGAAGTTGCCTGACGGACGCGGGATAGCGATAGTCCTCCGAGTGGATGTGCCGGATCCGGTTCCGGGGATACCTCCCCCCTATCTCGATAATGGCCACATCGATCCCGTCACGGGATGTACCCGACATGACACCGCAGGCTACAAATGGTTTGCTTCGCGACCGGGACTGCTTCGTCACTTCATTCCTCCCGATGACACAGAAACAGTATAGCAGTGATGTAGATTCAGGTTCATCCCCGGACTGCTCCCTCGGTTATACCTCTTACAATATGCCGCTGGAAGAAACCGAATGCCACTATGGTCGGTATCGCAGCGAGGGCGGCGCCGGCCATCAAGAGTCCCCAGTCAACGCTATGCTCACCCTGAGAGAAGATCGCAAGCCCAACCGGGAGTGTCCTTACGCGGTCCGAATTCGTGAGGACGAACGGAAGTAGAAACGAGTTCCAGGTGATCAGAAACGTGTTTGTCGCAACCACGACAAGCGCAGGCTTTAGCGCCGGGAAGACGATACTGGTGAATGTCTTCATCAAGCTCGCACCATCGATGAATGCCGCCTCTTCAATATCCCTCGGGATGGTTTTCACATACTGGTGAATGAAGAAGACGTTGAAGGCATCCACGAGGAACGGGAGGATGAGTGCGTAGTAGGTGTCGATGAGATTCATCCTGAGGAGCAGAGTGAAGAGCGGGATCATCATAATGTGTTTGGGTATCATCATGGTGGATATGAGGAGGAAGAGCATGACACCCGCGCTTCGCCGCCCGCTTCTTGCGATCGCATAAGCCGCCATCGAGGCCAGACCGACGTTTCCGAACACTACGAAGGCGACGACAACAGTGCTGTTAAGGAAGTACCTGGCGAAGGGACCCTGGCTTAGGATCTCGCCGTAGTGCTCAAGCGTGGGTGCGGCCGGGATCAGGTCCTTAAGAGCACTGAGTACACCGCCCTCACCCTTAAGCGACACCGAGAGCATGACATAAAGCGGGAAGAGATTTATGGCAAGAACGACAGCACTATCCCGACAAGACCCGTTCCCGTTCTTCCTCTCACGTCATGTTCTCCTTCAGAACCTCTCCCTATCCTGCCGAGGCCTTGACTCGTCCAAGGAGTCTCACCTGCACAAAGGCAAAGAAGGTGATCAGCATAAAGACGACGAATGCAACCGCACTCGCGGCACCGATATCTATTCTGTGAAATGCCTTCTCATACATGTAGTAGACGAGGGTCATGGTGCTCCCCAGGGGGCCGCCCCTCGTCATTATCACGACCTCAACAAAGACCTGGAAGGCCCTTATGGTGTTTACGACGACGACAAAAACCACAACGGGTTTTATCCAGGGCAGCGTTACAGAGCGAAAGAGG
>JALGZP010000179.1 GCA_025774845.1 bacterium | reverse complement strand
CTATCTCCCTCATGATATTCTCTATCTTCGGAAGATCTTCATCCGTCAGCTTGCCACCGACGTCGAAGTCATAGTAAAAGCCCTCCTCGATGGCAGGTCCGATACCAAGCTTGACATCGGGATACAGGGTCTTCACTGCCTGTGCCATCACATGGGACGCCGTGTGCCGGTAGACCTCCCGGGCTTCGGGTGAATCGAAGTTCAGGAACTCCACGTTGGAATCCTCGGCCAGGACAGTAGAAAGCCCCACAATGGACACACCAATGCGGGCTGCGATGATGGTCTTATCTCCGCTGCCACTCATGGAGTCTGCAACCTCGATGAGGTTGGTACCTCTTCTAAGATCAGCACTGGCGCGTTCAGGCATTTCTATCTGCCGCACAATACAGGAATGGTGGGCGATACTGGACTTGAACCAGTGACTTCCTGCTTGTCGAGCAGGCACTCTCACCAACTGAGCTAATCGCCCACGCACGTAACTTCTGTCTCATCAATTGATTATACCCATTTCTTAAATCATTACCGTAGGAGTTCGCTACTGTCAAGCGAAATCTCCCGCGTCATTCCCTGGGAGTCTCAGGCTCGGTGTCACCACCGGTCTCAGGCTCCGAACCGGCATCTGCCTCCGCCGGTGCGACCCCCGCCTCAGGCTCCGTGTCACCACCGGTCTCAGGACCTGTGTTACGAGCGGTCTCAGGTTCTGTGTCACCACCGGTCTCGGGCTCTGTGTCACCACCGGTCTCAGGCTCTGACGGAGTCTCCTCTGCAACTGGCTCGGGCTCCACCGGCCCGGGTCCGGTCTCGTCAGGCACTTCGCTACCGGCGTCAGCTTCGGGAGCTTCGGCTGTGACTTCTTCCTCAACAGGTTCAGCTGCCGCCTCCGCACGAGGAGGCTCCGAACCGGCATCTGCCTCCACCGGTGCGACCCCCGCCTCAGGTTCAAGGCCTTCGCCCACGGTCTCCTCGGCCACTCCGGTCCCGGCCTCCGGCTCAGGTGCCGCGCCCATGCCGGCCTCTCTCTCCTCAGGTTCGGACGTGGCCTCCGCACCGGTCTCAGCCTGTTCGCCAGCCGGAGCTTCAGCCTGTCCCGCAGTTGCCGCAGCCACTACGTCACCGACCGTCATCTTTCGCGGACCGTACTTCTGCATGTACTCCTCGACCTCATCCCTATCCTGGTCAGCGAGGTAGTCCTTTACACTGAGCAGGATCTTGCGGGCATCCGGGTCGATCCGTATCACCTTGAGCGGTATCTCATCGCCGGCCTCGAAAATGTCCGACGGCTTCTTGATGTTGTCCCGGCCAAGATGTGAGAGCGGAACAAAGCCCTCGACGTCTTCCTCCAGCTCAACGATCACTCCACGGTCCTGGGTCTTGACGATCTTACCTTTCACCATAGCACCCACCCCGTACTTCTCAAGCAGCTTCTCCCACGGGTTTTCATCAATCTGCTTAAGCCCCAATGAGATCTTCCTGCTCTCCTTGTTGATGCTGAGGATCACGACATCGACCTTGTCACTTTTCTTGACGATCTCACTGGGATGTCTGATTCTCTTCGTCCAGGACATGTCTGATATATGGACAAGCCCTTCGATTCCCTCTTCAATCTCGACAAACGCGCCGAAATTGGTGAGATTCCTGACCTTTCCGACCACTCTTGTTCCTTCGGGATACCTCTCTTCGAGTGTCTCCCAGGGATCAGGTTCCACCTGCTTGAGCCCGAGAGATATCTTTTCGTTCTCTTTGTCGATCTTAAGGACGATGGCCTCTATCATATCACCGATGGCCACCACCTTCGAAGGGTGCTTGACATGCTTCGTCCATGACATTTCGGACTTGTGTACAAGTCCCTCGACACCCTTCTCGAGCTCGATGAACGCGCCGTAGTCGGTTATGCTTACGACCTTGCCCCTTATCTTCGAGGCGACCGGATACTTGGTCTCTATATCCTCCCACGGGTAAGGTGTGAGCTGCTTAAGCCCCAGGGATATTCGTTCGCGTTCCAGATCGAAATCAAGAACCATCACCTTCGCCTTATCCCCTATCGCAAGCATCTCAGACGGATGGCTGACACGTCCCCACGCGAGGGCGGTGATGTGCAGCAGACCGTCAATTCCACCGAGATCTATGAACGCACCGAAGTCGGTTATGTTCTTCACGATGCCTTCTCGTATCTCACCCTTCTTCAGTTCGGCAAGCAGAGCATTCTTCTGCCGTTCACGTTCCTCCTCCAGAACCATCCGCCGTGATACAACAACGTTCCGTCTTC